>NZ_JAQMSY010000172.1:0-24849 GCF_028329095.1 Microcystis sp. CS-574 | reverse complement strand
TAAATATTGGAAGAAAGGTAGTCGGAGAGGCCGCCTTTAGCGGGAATCCGATAGAGAGGTTCGTAGTTAACCCAGTACGGGTCAAAGCGTACAAAGCTAATTCTAGATGCAATATTTGCCTACAGAATTAGTAACTATTAGATAAAGTCTCTCCAGGAGAAGTGATTGAAGTTGCAGGCTCCTGAAAGTTGTGTTGGCGAAAGCAGCATAACTCCGCATCCCTGAGGATATCTCGAGCCCAAATCACGGGAATCTGCTGTTTCTTCTCGACAAATAGCCCGAATTCCCACGGGTAAAGTCGGTAAACCCATTTCTAACACCCGACGCATCACACAGGCGTGGTTATGGTGGGAGCCTTCGTACTCAAAACTCATATCGCCATGGGCATCAATTTGAACCACGGTAAAAGGTTCCGATTAAGCTTGCTGGTAATCTTGTACTACTCTTGTGGTGATAGCCTGTTCACCCCCGACGGCGACGACAAATTTATCATCGGCAATTATTGGTTTCCTGCGGGCGATAATCTGGAAATATAGCCATCAGTTGGGCTGCTTCATATTGCTGTAACAAAAAACAATTATCCCCCGATAGCGATCGCTAAAGGTCGAATAATTATCAATTTTTGTCAAGAGGTGCGGTCAGATCTAAGAATCATCGCTAGAAAGAATGAGCCTAATTGTCAGGAATTTAGTTAAACAAGGTTTTTGGCAATATACTAATCTGGCTAACAAGCTTTTGGGCGTGATATAGGGAAAAGTTCTGGCGATAGTTGACCCATATCGTTACTCTGGAGATTGTTATACAGAAAGTTGACCTATAATATGTGGTTAGGCGTTTGAACACCCTCCACTCTCTCTTTTGTCCGAAATCATGAATTGAACAAATTTACTGGGGACTTAAGCATGACTACATCTGAAAGCGCCCGCTATCTTATGGCAAGAACGAACTTAGCATTTGAGCATCCTGAACTTGCAGCCTCTCTAGGGGATGCTGCCAAATGTTGGTCTTGTAAAATTGGGCTAAACGTAGGCTTGGGCGCAGTCATTGCTGCTGCAATTGCGGCGGCAGTTGCTACTGGCGGACTTGCCCTTATTCCAGAAGTTGCTGTGATTGCTGCGGCTACTGGTCTTTCAGAGGCAGTAGTGGTGGAAATTTTATCAAGTGTTGTTGGTGGAACAGCAGCTGTAGAGCTTATGATTGAAGAACTCTGTAAAGCTATGGGGGCATATAATTAGAGAGATCCCCTATATAATGGTAATTCTATGGGGTAAAACTTTTGGCTTGAGGGGTGTGGCAATTTTGTATTATGAGGATTTATTTTGATATGTGCAGCTTGCAACGCCCACTTGATACCAAGACGCAAATTCGAGTTGCTGTTGAAGCTGAGGCTATTCTCAATGTCATCTCATTGTGGGAAGCTGGGCAATTTGAGTTAGTTTCTTCACAAGCCTTAATGTTTGAAGCTGAACAAATTACGCCTTCTCCAAGAAAAGCATATATTTTAGAAGCGTTATCGAAGGCAGACTTATTTCTCCAACCAAATAAGCAAATCGAAGAACAAGCGCAAGTGTTTGTCAACTCAGGTATCAAACCACTTGATGCATTGCATTTAGCTTTTTCGGTTGAGGCAGAAGCAAATTATTTCTGTACATGCGACGATAGATTTTTGAGACGGGCTAAAGAAGTTGATACTTTGCAGACCAAAGTTGTTTCTCCTCTTGAACTGATTACGGAGCTATCGCAATGAGCAGTCAAACAAAATCCCTGAGCGAAATTACGCAGCAAGCAATTCAAGTCCTATCTAAAGAAATTGGCATTGCCAGTACAGTACGTTTTCTAAATCAGTTTTCAACTGGGTATGGCAACTATACAGAAGAACGCGAAAGTCTATTCAAAGACTTAACACTAGATGAGATTTTGAAGCGTATGCAAGACACCTAACAATTCAAATTCAGCGGAAGGTCAGGAGATATTGGTGCTGAGTTAGACGTCCTCTGCCGCCGCTTATCTTAGCCGTTATACTGAATCGGTTTTTAATAGCATGATTAACTCCCAATCCCACTTGAAAAACCCGCTCCCTTCTCCACACTGCTGTAACAAAAAACAATTATCCCCCGATAGCGATCGCTAAAGGTCGAATAATTATCAATTTTTGTCAAGAGGTGCGGTCATATCTAAGAATCATCGCTAGAATAAGCCTAATTGTCAGGAATTTAGTTAAACAGGGTTTTTGGCAAGATGCTAATCTGGCTAACAAGCTTTTGGGCTTGATATAGGGAAAAGTTCTGGCGATAGTTGACCAATATCGTTACTCTGGAGATTGTTATGCAGAAAGTTGACCTATAATATCTAGTTATATTTTCAAGAGAAGAGAAGAGAAAAAATGTTATCAACACTTCTAAGTAAAGCCGTACAAAAAGCTCAAGAACTGCCAGAAGCAATTCAAGACGAACTGGCAGAGCAGTTTATTGAAGACATCGAAAATGAAATCCAATGGCAAGAAACATTATCTAAACCCCAAGACAGCTTAATTCTCAAAGAACTTGCTCAGAAAGCTATTGCGGATTCAGAAAACGGACAGACTGAAGAAATGGGATTTGATCAGCTATGAAGTCGGAACTAAATCCAGATTTCGTCGGCTTATTTCAACAGCTACCAGAAAGAGTGAAAAGAACAGCCAGAAAAAATTACAAGTTATGGAAAGATAACCCAAGTCATCCAAGCTTAGAATTTAAGGAGGTCAATCAAGAAGACCAGATCTGGTCAATCAGAGTCGGTATAGGTTGGAGAGCGCAAGGGAAGAATCAAGAGTAAGAATGTAATTGTTTGGTTTTGGATAGGCTCTCACCCAGAGTATGACGGCTCTCCCAGGTTTGGTGGGTAAAATGTATTCTAAGATACATTTCTCAAGAGCGAGGGGGTGGAACGAACCACAAAGACACAAAGGACACAAAGATCGATCGATCATATAGTAAGTTAAACTTATCACACAGAACCTAGAAGAGCCGTATGACCAATTGTTAAAGAAGTTGTGAACCAAGAAACCTAACAAATCACCGCACCCGAAATAATAGTGAAATTTTGTGACAAAGTGCAGTCATATCTAAGAATCTTTGCTATGATTCCGGAAAGCTTCTGTGATAAGTTTCCTTAAAGGAGATTGTTTGCAGTAAGCTAATCTGGCTAACACGCTCTTGGGGTTAATATAGGGAGCTAGTATGAGTAATACTGAGACAACTGCTTATTTGGATAGGCTTTTGAAATTGTATGAGGAAAAACTTCATCGTTTTCGACTGTCGTTAGCTCTACTATTAGTCGGCACACTTGTTTTCTTCTTCCTAATTTTCTTTCCATACATAACTCTTTTGGGCAACCAAGAAGCTTGTCGAGAAAATCCTCAATGTACTAAACCTGAAAAATCTAAACTAGAAGATCGCTTATCAGAAATTACAACTAGCTGGGGCAAAGTACCAATATCAACTGCTGAAGTGACTGCTCTTTTTCCAGTAGGGGTTGCTTGTGGCTTTGTTGTTGTGACAGCACAGTTACAAGGATTAACACGTCTGCGTCGAGCAATTACTCAACAATTAAAAGCTTCCAGTAATTACATAGATGTTACTTTAATTGCTCCTCTTCTGATTGACCCTAAAAGTGGTTGGGTAGATCGGATGGCAGGAGTAACAATACTATTATTTCCCTTTTGTGTCTTTATATACTCAAGCGTAAAAATATTAACTCGCCTTGAAGTACTTAAAAATAAGCTCCCTTATATTCAAGCTGCAAGATTTTATTATTTGATTTATTTTCTAAGTGCATTTACAGCTATTTATACCTTAGTAAGGTTATCTTTTCTTTTCCCGGGAAGAAACAAGAATGCACGTTAATGTTCATTGTGCAGAAGGAGAAGCTAAATTTTGGCTGGAACCACAAATTGAATTAGCTCGTAATCATAACCTATCTCGAAAACAACTTCAAGCGATAGAAACTATTATTGAGGAACGACAAAATGAACTTAGAAATGCTTGGACAAAACACTTCTCAAGCTGAAGTAACTCATATTTCTTCCCATGGAATATGGATTCTGGCAAACGATGAAGAAATGTTTCTTTCCTATCAAGATTTTCCTTGGTTTGAAGATGTCCCTATTAGACAAATTTTAAATATACAAGAGCCTTTTCCTAATCATTTTTATTGGCCAGATTTAGATGTAGATTTAAGCAAAGAAATTATTAAAAATCCTGAGAGATTTCCTTTAAAAGCTAAAGCCTAGTGCGATGCCAAAGGCACTGCGTAGCAGTACGCCGATCTTGTAGGGTGCGTTCCCTAATGCAAGTCCTACTGCTCCACTGATCGATTTTTGGGGAACACACCATGCACATTGATTGAAACTGGGCGTTGCAGAATCAAGGTATGAATGCCAACTGTGCATCGTATCCAAAAGTTAGTTTGGATCTAGGTTTTAAAAATCCCACAAGAGAAGATTCATATCTCAAATCAGCAACGCCATGCAACGCCTTTTAACCTTCGATTCTAATTTTTTCTTTTATCGAATTAACGATTCCCAAGCATTTGAGGTGATCGATCTATACAATTGATAGATTTAAATCATGTTGATCATGGAATAATTCCGATTTAATCGTTTCTAACTAATAAGATTGAGATGCTTTGTTTAATCACTTAAACTGGCAGTTTCTAGCCATTTTTTACCCATTTCAATGGGAATACCGAGGGGAGGACAGAGAATTTTAATTAATTCAATTCCTCCCGGGATTAAAATGCTTCTTAGACGAGAATTTTTCTTGATTTCTGCGTCAACTTGTGCGACAAAAGTTTGTTTTTCAACTTCGGTATTAGTGGGATAAGTTTGGGTAAGTTGGCTGATAAGTTGTTGGATTTCTTGGGCGGCTTCGGCTAAATTTTGGGGTGTGGCGTAATTATGTTGAACTGCTTTTTGATCTCCTTGCACCGTATCGGCAAAGTTAGCAATATTTGCTCCACGAAGGTCATATTTAGGAGTTTCTGACATAGGATTAAAAGATTGAAGATTACTGATGATAATTATAGCATCCATAATGGCAAAACTGACATTAAGATCGGCTTCAATTTCTAGGGCTTGGCATAGAGTGGGAATGGCTTTTTCGGTGGCAAGTTTAGCTAAGGATTGAGCGGCTTTAATCCGAATACTTGGATTCTTGTCTGTGAATAGTCTTTTGGCAAGAGTTCTGATAACTAAATCGAGGGATTCTGTACTCAATTTCATATCAGTTTACTGCATAACGAGAGCCAATTTTACCGAGGGCATCAACAGCACTGAAACGAACGCTATCATCTTCATCGTAACAAACATTTACTAGATAAGGAATAACATCTTCTAGTCCAATTTCACCTAAAGCAATTGTGGCTGTGACACGAACTTTTACTTCCGTATCTTGTAGGGATTGAATGAGATAGGATATTGCTTTTTCACCACCAATTTTTCCGAGAGATTCCGCCGTGATTATCCGAATATCGGGATTAGTATCAGATAAGCAGGAAGCTAGATAAGGAATTGCGGATTCATTGCCAATTTCTCCTAAAGCTCGAATCAGATTTAGGCGAACATTAAGATCATTTTCTCCTATTAAATGGGATACTAAGGTGTCGGCAAGGCTGCTATTGCCAATTTTGCCCAAAGCTTCGGCAGCTTTAGCGCGGATCTGGGGGAGAGAATCGTTGAGTTTATTCAATAAAGTATTGATGGCGATTTGGGTGTTATTAAGTTGCTGAACCATGTTATTTTTCCTCTGGGTTATTGTTATTAGGTTGCTGGGGATAATTCTGTTGGCTTCCTTGCACATTATGAGCTAAATTGCCAATAGTAGCTCCTCTGAAATCATAGGTAATAGATGATAGGGATGCGTTTTTTTCAGAAGAAGCAGGAATATTTTGACCATCCTCTGCAAGTTTAGTTTCTACTGCTTCAATCATAGCTGCAAATTCCGATTGGCCGTGTAAGTTGATATCGAGAGTCTTCATATCTTTAAGAATGTCGGTTAGGGAGGCGATGCGGTGGCGGATTTCGGTGTATAAATTGAGGTCATCGGTAATGCCTTGCAGATTGGCTAAACCGCCTGAGTGCATGGCATTTTCTAATTCTTGAATACGTCCTTCCCAATGTCGGATATATTGTAATCTTTCGATGGCTTTATGAATTCTTCTGGCATCTGGTAAAATAATCGGGAATATTCTTTTATAAAAGTCACCATTTCTGGCAATTTCTACTAATTCAAACATACAGTTTTCTGATTTTAAGTATCTATCGCTGATGACGACGACGACACATTTCCCCTGTCCAATTTGCTGCATAAAGTTTTTGATGGAGTCTTTATAGCTGGTGTGGGTTTTATCCCGAATAATCTCAATTCCTTTAGCGGCAAAAGCTTCGACGAGTTGATTAGCCATTTCCTTGCTGTCTTCCTGCCAGTTATAGGAGATGTAAACTTGTTGATTCATGGGTTGGGAGAGGGGGTGATAGTATTTAAGTTTGTTTTGAATTATGTCTAGTGCTTCTCTAGCTAGAGAGAGAGTATTGCCATTATTTAATGTGACAAAATCAGGATTTTTTAGGCATTTGATAAGTTCAGTCATCGCCGCTTCTGAGCCAATCTTACCCAAAGCCTCGGCTGCGTTCTTACGAACATCTTTATTAGAGTCTTCTAAAGCCTTGAGTAACCCCGCAATGGCTGTTTCTGAGCCAATTTCACCCAAAGCGAAGGCTGCGTTCCTACGAACCAACTCATCAGAGTCTTCTAAAGCCTTGAGTAACCCCGCAATGGCTGTTTCTGAGCCAATTTTACCCAAAGCGAAGGCTGCGTTGCTACGAACATACTCATTAGAGTCTTTTAAAGCCTTGAGTAACCCCGCAATGGCTGTTTCTGAGCCAATTTTACCCAAAGCCTCGGCTGCGTTCCAACGAACAGCACTATTAGAGTCTTTTAAAGCCCTGAGTAACTCCGGAATGGCTGTTTCTGAACCAATCTTACCCAAAGCCTCGGCTGCATTCCAACGAACAGCACTATTAGAGTCTTTTAAAGCCTTGAGTAACCCCGGAATGGCTGTTTCTGAGCTAATCTTACCCAAAGCCTCGGCTGCGTTCCAACGAACAAACCTATCAGAGTCTTCTAAAGCCTTGAGTAACCCCGGAATGGCTGTTTCTGAGCTAATCTTACCCAAAGCCTCGGCTGCCTTCCAACGAACATACCCATCAGAGTCTTCTAAAGCCTTGAGTAACACCGGAATTCCTTCTTCTGAGCCAATCTTACCCAAAGCGAAGGCTGCACTCCTACGAGCATTCCTATCAGAGTTTTCTAAAGCCTTGAGTGACCGAGGAATTGCTGTTTCTGAGCCAATTTTACCCAAAGCGAAGGCTGCCTTCCCACGAACATCTTTATCAGAGTGTTCTAAAACCTTGAATAACCCCGCAATGGCTGTTTCTGAGCCAATTTTACACAAAGCCACGACTGCGTTGCTACGAACATCTTTATCAGAGTCTTCTAAAGCCTTGAGTAACCCCGGAATAGTTGTTTCTGTGCCAATCTTACCCAAAGCCTCGACTGCCTTCCAACGAACAGAAAAATAAGAGTCTTTTAAAGCCTTGAGTAATCCCGCAATGGCTGTTTCTGTGCCAATCTTACCCAAAGCCTCGACTGCGTTCCCACGAACATCCTCATCAGAGTCTTTTAAAGCCTTGAGTAACTCATTAACAACTTGATTAGACTTTGTTAATCCCAATAACTCCACCTTAAACCGTTTCGGCACATCCAACCCAAGCACTAACCCCACTGTCTGCTTTTGAAACTTAAAGTTGACTTCTCCTGCTAACCTCGCTCCTAATTTTAAATCAATCTCTAACCCTAACTTAACCACCCGTTTTGCTTGGGTTTCATTATCCAATAACCCCAACAGCAACGCCATAGGTTCCGTCCATTTGAGATAATTCAAATAGTCCCACTGTAACTGCTCATCACTGAGATGGGGTAACTTTTTCTTTAATTCCTCAGCCGTGTAATATTCTTGAATCAGTTGATGGCGAAAAGCAATTTTATCATTACCTTCTAGGTGAATTAGATGATATTTCAATAAATCTTCTAGCCATTCCAAAGCAGTATTATCAGGATAAGAAATTTTGCCCTGTAAAAACTCTATTAATATCTCCTATGCTTGATTCTTAGAAATAGATAACTTTATCTCCGTTGGGTTTTCACCAGTTGTCATCGTCCACGCCAAATGTTGCAGTAGTCGATTTTGCCAGAGATGCAAATCCTCTGAAATTTTAACTCCTTTGCGTATGTCAATTTTTTTTGTAAAATCTCGGAAAACTAAGCCCAAATTAGCAGGAATTTTGTTCTGATTATCATCAAAAACTGAACAAAGCATCCACAAAAGCAGGGGGGTTTCTCCCAATTCCTTGAGACGATTTCCCAACTGTTTAAGCATTTCTTCGCCTTTTTCAGGCAAATAGGCCTTGACAAAATCTTCCATCTGTCGTCCAGTCAGGGGGAGCATTTCCAGCTTTTTTTCAATATCTAAGTCGTCGCTGCCTAAATCCCTTGTGGTGAAAATCATCGAAATTTCTGCATACTGCTGGCGAAAGTTTTTTAAATTCTGTCGTGCAGTATCTGAGGGCAATTCATTGATACCATCAAATAATAATAATGGTCTAAAATTCTGATTTTCTAACAGCCAACTTTCTAGGGTATTACTATCAATAATTAATTTATGGCGTTTCAGGAATTGTAAAATTAAATCAAGAATTGAGGTTTCATACAAGCGTAATTCGATGAGAATGGGAATTTGAATGATTTTAGCCTGATTTTGTTGATTTAGGCGCAAGCTTTGCGCCCCTACGGATTCTTCTAATAATAATCTGGCTAAAGCGGTCGATTTTCCTGAACCGGGACGACCTTTTAAAAGAACGTGATTAGTTGCATACTTGCGTAAACCATCTAAAACCGTGAATCTTTCGGGTTTTTCTGGTCTTTCTGCTCTTTCTTGCGGGTTTTCTCGTTCTTTTTCAATCGTCTGCACCTGCAAATCCATTAAAGGTGCAGTTTTCGACGGGCGTGTTTTTCCCTCTACGTCCGTGAGGGTGTAAAATGTCTCCCACTGGGCGTACTTTTCCGAGTCCGAGATTGATTTGAGATAGGGAGTCCAGTCAATCATTGATGCTGTCTGTTAGTTCGAGAAGGAACCCCGATTAAACTTTCTAATATTTTAATTGTAGGCTAAGAAGATTTGTTCATGACTTACAAGATAGAATCGGAGTAGAGGTTATCTTATTTTTGTTTTCCTAATTGTTGGGCCTTATAAAAAGTTTCTAAACTGTGACTATCCCCGACAAAACGCCAGTGCCAGGGTTCATAATTAATACCCTGGGGATTATTTTCAGGGAAAGATAACTCGAAACTATACTGGGCAGCGTTATTTTGCAACCAACGAAAAGCGGCAGTATTAGCAAAACTGCTACTTAAATTCGTTGCGGGAGCGTGACCATCGCCAATATCGATCGCATAACCGGTATGATGTTCGCTGTAACCCGGAGGTGCGCTCACTTCTGCTCGTTTGCGGGTTTGCTGATTGCGTTGTTTTTTAACTTCAAAAAAGAGCTTTTCTTGGGTTGCTTTCGATCGAAATGCGGAAATCGGCATTAAAATCACCCCCGACCTTCTCGCGTCACTCTGCATCTGGATAAAAGCCTTGGCTGCTGCCTTCCTTAAACGCATAGCACCATCCCCAGTAATAGGGGCTAATTCCGTCTCCGGGGCCTCTTGATAGGGTAAATGACCTAGAATGTTCTCAATGGGGCTAGGAGTGGCTTTAATCAGGGGGGAGGGGTTAATAACCGGTTTTTTTACGGTAGCAGGGGGACGATTCAAGACTGCTATGGCAATTAGGCCAGTTCCCACTAGAGCAAGTAAACCGCTTACGATCGCTATTAGACCATTAGGATTAGTAGTTTTTGTGTACTGGTTGTCCCGCAAAGCTTCGGGAATATCATCGATCGGTTTCACGGTTTACTTGCCCTCCTGCACCATAATTACATTATTCCCCGGCCACTCCATCTTGACGAGCAGCGTGTTGAACGGCGGCGGCCACAGCCGTAACTACACGACCATCAAAAACCGAGGGAATAATATTCTCTCGATTGAGATTAGCAGGAGTGATCAGAGAAGCGATCGCTTTGGCCGCTTCCAGATACATATTATCGGTGATTGCCCTAGCGCGACAGTCCAAGGCCCCGCGAAATAATCCGGGGAAAGCGAGAACATTATTAATCTGATTGGGATAATCGCTGCGTCCGGTAGCCACCACGGCCACCAAATCATTGATTAATTCCGGTTGAATTTCGGGAATCGGATTAGCCATGGCAAAGACGATCGCATTTTTAGCCATTCCCTTAACCATTTCGGGAGTCAATACCCCCGGTGCGCTCACCCCCAAGAAGACATCAGCACCTTTGAGAGCATCCCCTAGCTTACCACTGGCAGCCACGGCCCAAGCTTGTTTTTCTGGGGTTAAATCGTCCCGGTTTTGGGAGAGGATACCAAGGGAATCACAGAGGATTATATCTGTGGCTCCTGCGGTTTTAAAGAGAGTAGCGATGGCGATTCCGGCCGCACCTGCACCATTAATGACGATTTTGACTGTATCAAGCGATTTTTTGACAAATTTGAGGGCATTAATCAGGGCAGCCAGGGAAACGATCGCTGTACCGTGTTGATCATCGTGGAAAACGGGAATATTTAATTCCGCTCGCAGACGTTTCTCGATTTCAAAACAGCGTGGAGCGCCGATATCCTCTAGGTTAATACCCCCAAAAACCGGAGCGATTCTTTTGACGGTTGCGATGATTTCTTCGGGATCCTGGGTGGCTAAACAGATGGGAAAAGCATCAATTCCGGCGAATTCCTTGAATAACATCGCTTTCCCTTCCATGACTGGCAAGGCAGCCTCTGGCCCGAGATTTCCTAATCCTAATACCGCGCTACCATCGGTCACTACAGCGACGGTGTTGCCCTTGATGGTCAATGAGTACACCAGTTCGGGGTCGTGGGCGATAGCGGTGCAGATGCGACCAACTCCGGGGGTGTAGGCCATGGCCAGGTCATCTTGGGAGGTGAGGGGAATACGACTCTCAATGGAGATTTTACCCCGACGATGGAGATCGAAGGTGCGATCGGAAACTTTGAGCAGTTTAACATCCGGTAGAGCTTTAACCGCAGCGATAATCTGTTCCGCTTGGTCGGTACTAGCGGCATCAACCATCACCTCGCGGGTGCTAATCTTTAAATTGCGTTCGATTAGAGAAATTTGCCCTAAATTCCCCCCCACATCGGCGATCGCATTGAGGACAGAAGCGAAGGTTCCCGCTTGATTGGGGATTTCTATCTTGAGACTTAAACTATAGCTAGGATTGGGCGTTAAATGAACCATGCTGAAGGCTTCCAATACTGATAAATATTGATTATCTTCTATCTGTGAGGGACTTTGGTATCTAATCGTGCAGTTTCTTTAGCTATTATGATATCTGTGGTCATAATACCAGTGGGAGCGAGTGAGTCAAACCATGGCAGTTATCTTAATGATGAGGGACAAAGTTCTCCTTTTGGGGAGTCAGTCCTCGGCTCTCTTATTCTTTGTGTGATCGGTTTAACTTAATATAGGAGCGTTCAATCTTTGTGTCCTTTGTGTCTTTGTGGTTCGTTGCACGCGCTCGCCAGCAGGACTGTATCTTAGAATACATTTTACCCACCAAACCTAAGAGAGTCGGTCCTCGGTCGGCGATGGCAAATTAGGTTAGACTTCATCTTGATGAGAAAGGCTGTAAATATTCCACATTTGTTGATAAGCAGTTTCTAAATCTCTGGTAAATTGTTTGGCATTCCAGAGGGGAGATGTGTGACGAGATTGACGTAATTGATAACGGACTTCTTCCCGCAAATTTTTATCCAATCCTAGCTTAATTCCCCACTGCACATATTCCTCCTCACTCCAAGCTATACCCTGACTAATGCCAGCATTTTTCATAAAAGTATAGCTATTACGGGCTGCAAATTGTTCACCAACCCTAGTGACTAAAGGAATCCCCATCCAGAGGGTTTCTAGGGTTGTGGTAGCACCACTATAGGGATAGGTATCGAGAACTATATCAGCAATTCCTAGATTAGCGCGATGGGTTTCCTCATGCAAATCATTGGGCAAAAATCTTAATCTATCTTGACTAATTCCCAATTCGTCAGCACTTTTGAGAAATAATTCTCGAATGGTTTCTTTGTCGGCAAAACCTTTGATTAAAAGATAGCTATTAGGAACCTGTTGAAGAATCTGCAATTGCAGATAAATCATGTTTAAGGTGCGTTTTAATCCCGATTGCACGGTCAGATAAATAATAGCGTCATCGGGAATATTTAAATCAGTTCTTCTCCTAGTGGGAACACCCACTTCAAAACCATCTACAGATAAATAAGAGTTAGGAAGTCGGATGATTTTTTCTGAATAAATTTCTTCAGCATTTTCGGGTAAAACGTAGTTATCGGCAATAAAATAATCAATCGCAGGGATTCCCGACGCATCTAATCCTAACCAAGTTACTTGTATCGGTGCGGGTTTTAAGGCCATTACTAGATAAGTTGTATTATTGGTTAAGCTATCAATATCCACTAAAATATCTAAGTTATCTTGACGAATTTGGGCAGTTATTTGTTCAATTTTTGCTGGCAAGTTATAGCTATAATCTGAGTTATTTATAAACCATTTTTCAGTAATTTCGTCCGCTGCTTGGTTGACAAAATAGGTGTAAATTTCAAATTTATCTCGATTATGATAGTGAAATAACCAGCGACTTAACCAACCCACAGAATGACGACGGAGAGTATGGGCAATATAACCAATTTTTATTTTTCTTGCTGGAGATTTTGGAGAAGAAACAGGAGCAATATAGTTATAGCGGGTTCTTACATCTGCTTGAAAAATTTCTGCTAGTTTACTTTGTAAATAGCGATTGATTTTCGGATTATCTTGATAGTAGGGAAGACAGATAGTAACTCCTAAAATAGAGTCAATAATAAAAGGACGTGCATTAAATTGTTTAGCATTAATTTGTCCCTCGATTAGTTGTATTAATTCATCGATAAATTTAGGTAAATTTCCCCAGTCTCCCTTAGCTTGTAAAATACCAATCACCAGAGAAATTCCCAAGAGCTTTTCAGTGGTTGTCTGGCAACTTTTATAAAAATTATCAGCAATTTCTAGAGATTTTTTATAGTCAACAGTGGTGGTTTTATAAAGATTAAACAAACTATTTTGTAGGTATAAATCCTCTGGGAGAAAGCGCAAACAAAGCTCTACCAAATTAATAGCAAATACACTTTGCTTTTGTTGATAAGCATAATTGACAATTGCTGATATAACTTTGGTTGCAATTATTTCTGGATTATTGATATGTAAGGCTGCTAATTCTAAAAAGTGGATGGTATCAGTACAGGGGTAGATTAAAACTTTTTCCGTCACTCGCAGCAGTAAATCAAGATTAATTGCTGCTGTAGCTGTATTCTCTAACAGTTCAAATACACACCAATCATGGCACTTTTCCATCGCAAAAATTTGGAATTGTATTTCTAATTCCATCAGATGCAGGAGATTGTTTAAAAAACTAGGATTAAGATTTTGTAGATGCAATCGAATTAGATAACTTGTCTCTAGTCTTTGGGAATTGTCTTGTCTGGTTGCCTCTGCATCTAAGATTTGAGTTAAAGTTTCTATCCACCCCGATAATTCTGATTCAGCTGCTTGACTCAACACCAGTAACCAAGTAGCTTGTGCGTCTTCTTCTCTATCTTGCAAAAGATAGGATAATCCTAGATACCAATAATGACTAATTTCTAGGGTTTCTCTTTCTATCAGTTCTTCGTAAAACTGACTAACAATATCGTATTGATTGTTTTCTAAAGCGGTTTTAACTTCGTTTTGCCAAGACATGATTTAATTCTCCCTGATTAACTTTCACAATAGATTTGCCACATTTGACGATAGGCGCTTTCCATATCTTTAGTAAACTGACGTGCATTCCAAATCGGGGAAGTTTTTCTAGATTCATCTAATTTAGCGATAACTTTGCGTCTCAGGTTTTCATCCTTACCTAACTTAATCCCCCAGTCGATATACTCCTCATCACTCCAAGCGATACCCTCACTAATTCCCGCATTAACCATTAAAGTATAACTATTTCTCGATGACCATTGTTGACCAACTTTTGTAACTAAAGGAATCCCCATCCACAGCACATCTAAAGTCGTCATTCCTCCCGTAAAGGGATAGGTATCTAAAACCACATCAGCTATCCTTAAATTTGCTCGATAAATTCCTGTGGGATAGAGGGGTAAGATTTTTAATCTCTCATAATTAATTCCTTCTTCCTCGGCAATTTTGAAAAATAATTTTTCCACTGATTTAGCATCACTTAACCCTTGAATACTCAAATAACTATTAGGAACTGCCTTTAAAACTTGTAGCTGAAGTCGAATAATTTCAGGGTTACGTTTAACCCCCGTTTGTACGGTTAAGTAATTAATTGCATCCCCTGGAATCCCTAAATCATCCCTTCGGAGAGAGGGGTAAGCAACCTCGACACCATCCACACAAATATAGGAATTAGGTAAGCGCCAAATTTTTTCTTGGTAATATTCCTGTGCATCTGCTGGTAAAACGTAATTATCAGCAAGATAGTAATCAATTGCGGGAATTCCTGACGCATCAAAACCTAACCAAGTCACTTGTATTGGTGCGGGTTTAAGTGCCATAACTTGGCAAGTTGCGTTATTAGTGATACTGTCTAAATCTACCAAAACATCAATGTTATCTTGACTAATTTTTTCAGCAATCATTTGAGGATTAATCGGTAAGTGATAGCAAGCATTTACCTGATTTTTAAAATCATTTTGAGTGATCATATCTTCTTTTTGAGATACTAGGTATAAAGAGACATGAAACTCATTATAGTCATGATACTTCATTAACCATCTAGAGATTAATCCGATAGAATGATTATATAAAGTATGGGCAATATAGCCAATTTTCAGAACTTTATTGGTATCCTTAATAGTCGATTTTCGCAAAGAATGACAGTTAGAATTATTGCGAACATATTCCTGAAAAAGTTGACCAACACAATTACTAATATAACGGTTTTTCCTTGGGTTATCTTCTAGGTAAACTAGAGGGGATAAAATTGTTAGGTATGGTGCATCCAATAATCTGGGACATTCTTGATTAGTGATACTTTTTTGCAAGGATTCTGTATATTTTTCAGTATCTGCCTTAATATCGACCCAATCACCACTAAATAATTTGACATAAAGAGCAATATAATCAGCTACAACTTGAGAAGGAAACCCTTGACAACTTGTTTTTAATTGATTAGCTACTTGGATAGCAGCGGCAAAATCTCGATTATCAAAATAACATTGATAAAGTGCAGCTAACAGATAAATTTGCTCTGGTTCTACTGCTAAACAAGTATTAATAATATCAATAGCCAATGGTTTATTATTAATGGCTAGAGAAGGTACTTTAGCTTCTACTATTTTGATAAAAGTTTGTCGCTGATAGTTAGATTGAAATATTGACTCTAAGTAAGGGACGGTTTCTGGTATCTGAGAATCGATAAATTTTTCTAAAACTTCTGCTAATAAACTTAACTCTAGACTCTGGAAATTATTTGTTTTTAACACATCAACAAATAACCAAGCTTTTAACTGCTCTTTCTCGAAATAGTTCAAATTAATTGCTAATAAAATAAACCGCAGTAAATTATCAACATTATCGGGAATAATCTCGCGAATATGTCCTCGAATTAACCAACTGGTTTCTAAATTGCCTAACTCTAATTGTCTGCGTGCTTCCCCATCCAAAATATTGACTAAATCTACTGTCCACAGCATCACCTCCTGTTCATCTCCTTGAGTGAAGACAAATAACCAAGTAGCTTGTGCTTCTTCTTCCCGAGCTTCCAAAAGATAGGCTAATCCTAAATACCAATAATGACTAATTTCTAAGGGTTCTCTTTCTATCAGTTCTTCGTAAAACTGACTAACTTGCCAGAAATCCCCTTGCATAATTGCAGGTTCAACTTGGAAATGCCAAGACATAAGTATTTATCGTTAAGTGTCTCTACTAGCGTACCCAAATAGAAGCAAAATTTTTCTATATAAGTAAAATTTATCAGTTTCTCAGGGGTTGGGTTTTGGGGTGGTCACTGCGTGTGCGTTGCGGGGGGTGTTGGGGTTTTAGTTGAAATTCCCCATTCCCTCACCTCTCCATTCCCCACCTGTCACTCTCCACCCAGTTTCAACGAGTCCTAGCTTACCATCAACGTCAGCCAAGAGTAAATCCCGATGAAAAAGTTTTCACCCCCACAGATGAAAGAGGTTTCCTTCCCTACACCCCACACCCTCTTTCAAGTCAGTTTTTTGAAAGCTTTTCTAAATAAACCAATAAATCGGCCATAGCTTGAGGATCGGGCTGAAATTTGGGCATTGGCGGGGTTTTACCACTAATTACCTGTTCAATCAGACTAATTCTCGATTTGCGATGGGAAACCTCCTCTAAACTTGGTCCGACGATGCCATCAGCAAACTGACCGTGACAAGCAGCACAGTTAATTTGAAAGATTTCGTAACCGCGACTCACATTACCTTGTCGGGATAACACCTCCTTAATGTAGGGATCCGACATCTTAGCCAGATGAAAAGCGATTAAAAAGGTGCTAATCAGCAACAAACCCACGATTATAACCATTAAGAATCGATAAAGCCCGAATTTTGGTTTAACTAACTGACTATTCACGAAGGCCGCCGAAGGAAAGATGAGTTTCTCTTTACATTTTGCAACTTTTTGCCCGAAAATTCCACCGCCGCTGCTAGAGATAGGCAAATGGAGAATAATATAAGACAAAACTGCATCTTTTTCTAACCCTCTAGCAATGAACCTATTAACCAGACTGGAAGATTGGCCCTATATTATCCTACCTATCACCATCCTCCTCAGTTTCCTGCTATTGGGATGGCTCGTAGAAAAGCGCGTTGTCAGTCAACTTTTATCGATTGCCAGAGAAAAAAACCTGCGTTTCTCGGAAGGGGTTTTACGTTCCCTTCGTGGATTAAGCATACTTTGGTTCGGACTTTTGGGTTTAAATATTGCCCTCTCCCTTCCCAATCTTCCCCTCTTTCCCTACCTGATTCTCCTGAGCCAAAAATTGCTGCTAGTGGCTTTTTTAGCTTCGGCTACTTGGGCTATTGCTCAATTATCCGTGGAAATATTACGATTTTATACCACGGGAGATGATGGTATTTCTTCCCTAACTTCCCTATTTGAATTTCTCGCCAAAGTTCTGATTTTTAGCTGCGGTTTTTTGCTGATTTTAAGCTCGATTGGCATTTCGATAACTCCGATGCTTACTGCCTTTGGTATTGGGGGTGTTTCCCTCGGTTTAGCTCTCCAAAATACCCTAGCTAATTTAATGTCAGGGATTAATATTATCACTTCTAAAAAAGTTAGACCGGGAGATTATATTGAACTGAAAACGGGAGAAGCTGGTTATGTGCGAGATGTGGATTTAAGATGCACAGTCATCGAAGAAATTACCAATAATATTTTGGTCATTCCCAATGCTCAGATCATTTCTTCTAGTTTCCGTAACTATAGTTTACCAGATCACTCCCTACTGATTCCCGTGGAAGTGGGCATTAGTTACGATAGTGACTTAGAAAAAGTCGAAAAAGTTACCCTAGAAGTCATGCAAGAAATCGCTCAGTTATTGCAACCTCACCTCGGTAACTATCAACCCTTGATCCTTTACCGCAAATTCGATTACTATAGCATTGTGCTAACAGTTTATCTCAAGGTGGTAGAAGAAGAATTTTTTCAACATCTCACCATTAAACACGAATTTATTAAACTCCTACACCGACGCTATCAGCAAGAAGGAATTAAAATTCCCTATCCAATTCTTTTTCCCTATCCCCCCAGTAATCCCCCTAGTTAACCTCAATTCGCTATCGCAACAACAATTTAAATGCGCGGACAACTTACAACTGGTAATTCTCCTCAAAAAACTTACGAGTCATCGGTTGGGCAACTTCAATACCGTGGCCTTCTCCTAATAATTCTAGGGGTTTTCCTTCCACTTGAATCCAGACTTTGGCATTGGGATCCTCGGTAGTAGTAGTATAGATGATTTGTGCCAAACGACCGATTAACATATCAGGGCCATCATCATTGCCAAACTCGCGCGAGAGATTAATCTTAATTCCGGTTTTATCTACTTTTAAATCAAGTAATTTAGTCCCGGAAGGAATAGTAGTCATATCCTGAGGATTACTTGGACCAGCTAATAGAATCTTCAATACTGCTATTAACTCTCGGTCGTCACTATCTGCTTTTTGAACGGTAATTTCTTGGCTGACTAATTGATTACCCGTATCGGTCACTTTTAACCAATAAACCTGTCGAGTTTCCCTAACAGGAATAGCTGCAGGAGTTACTGTCGGACTTGTCTTCACCGGACCCGGAGAAACCGGTTCAAAAATTGGCGATTGACTTATCGGCACCGGACTGGGAGATTCAATCGGGTTTTCGCTGGTTTTCTGGGGGGAAGATAGGTGATGGACGGCAAACCAAGCAGTGGCCCCACCAGCAGTAAATAAAGCGAGGCCGATACCAATTATCCAAGGTAAAGAGATTTTATCACTAGAGCGAGAACTAGGCATAATTCAGTTATCAGTTATCAGTTATCAGTTATCAGTCGAACGCTTTTATTCTCCCCACTTCCCACTTCCCATCTCATCTTTTCCGACCGTTAAATTTAATTGGGGTTCCCCGATCGAGGTTCAATTCTGCCAAAGGCGGCTATACTCAGCTTATCATCGTCGATCTGTAATTGGAGAAGGCGGGCGATAATTCCTTGTTTCTCGAAGTTTTTTAAATCTAACTGGGTGGATATACCCTCGGCAAACCCCTTGAGAAGGCGCGAGGAGATGCGACGACCATTAAGAGTGGCTGTGGGGTCAATAAGCTCGATTTTTCGCCCCTGCACTAGCTTAAATCCCACTTCTAAGCTCAGATTGAGGGTGGCTGCTGGTTCGTCCGGCCTTTGGGTCTCTAGCTGCAGGCTGAGAGCGACTCGATTATTATTAAGAAAGTTAAAATTTGCTTGACTAAGTTGATATTTTGTGCTACCAAATTCTTCCCTAGAGGGAATCAGATTATTAATCAGGGTCTGAATTTGTTCTTTGACCGCTGCCGATTGTAAAGCTTGATTAAGATTAGTTTCCGTGAGGACAAGATGCAATGCTCCCGCAGCCGGTCGGCGCAGTGCGGCGGCTAAACTGCTGTTTTTTTGCTGTAATCGCCGCAAATCGAGGCTAATTGGCTCAGTTTCTAGCTCGATCTTCTCAATGCGAACACCAGCAAGGGGATAAATTCCCCGTGCAGAAATGCGAACTCGATCGATTTTGCCTTGCAGAACCTGATAATTGGGAGTATTATCGACCCTCACGGCCAATTGTTCCACTTTTTGGACTTGGGAGCGAAGGGTATGGGCTAAAACCGTATCAATAATTGCCCCTGCGGGAGTTAACAGGGTCAAAACACTAGCGAGAGTGATTGTTAGCCATTCCATCGCTCAATTACACCCATCCAGCTAAATTTTGCCAAGCATTAGTGAAAAGCTGACTTAACCAACGTCGTTGCACTTGATCTAAAATCGGGTCTTCTGCGAGAATTTCTTCAGTCAGATCATCGAGAGATTGACCCTGAGCGTGGGCCATTCTAATAATTCCCGCAATCACGGCAGCGATCATCTCCTCATCGACGGGACGCTGTCGGAGGGCGGCAATTTCTTCGGGGGTGTTCGGGATGGGATAATTCATAATCAGATGGGGTAGGCTGTGTATTAATCTAGGTATGTAAAGTTTTTTAAACTTTTTTCAGAAAACTTTCTGTGTAGTCTAGCGTAATCAGACGATTTTTGGGTTTAACAGCTAAATCAAGATGAGAGAAATACTTTACAGAGAAATTCCGACTCCTGACTCGATCGCCGTTTGTCACTGGTTACAATCCGATTGGCAACCCAGAAGCGGTGTCAAGACAAATACACCTAACGGGGTGAGATTGCGCTTATCGGAGGCGATCGAATTGTCGATTTTTGTCTGGACGCTGCAACGGACTACTTATTTAAAAGTTTTCCGCTGGGGTGAGCGATCGCATGATCAAGAAACATCCCTGACTCGGCAGCTCGATCGAGCTTTACAAAAGCGTTTTCCGCCGCAGTATAACACGATACCAAATATCGATCAAAAAAATCACTCAATTTTTACAGCTTTAGAAGCGGACTATCCCCTAACGGTTCACTACTTCCGCAAAATGCCCCAAGGAGAGGCGGATTTAGAACGTTTGTATTGGTGGGAAAAACGTTGGCGCGACAGTGCCAAAAATCCCCAACAACCGCAGCCAGTAATTTTCTCTAGCAGTGAGGAAAATGATCATCCCATCACCTACGACTTAATTTATATTGGTGGTGCCTTGGGGGCAATTCATGCGGCACAGATGGCCAAATTAGGTTATCGAGTCCTCCTAGTAGAAAGACTGCCTTTCGGACGGATGAATCGGGAATGGAATATCTCTCGATCGGAGTTTCAAAGTTTAATTAATTTAGGTCTATTTACGGCCGAAGAATTCGAGAAATTAATCTTCCAAGAATACATCGATGGCTTTAATAAGTTTTTTGATGGCAATAATCCCCCCCATCTGAAGGCGGAGATTCTCCATACTCCCACGGTTTTAAATATCGCCATTAATTCCGATCAATTGCTGCAATCCTGCGGTAAAAAATTACAGGATCATGGCGGTAAAATTCTCGATCAAACCGAATTTATCAAAGCTGATATTACCGCCAATAGTGTTACTGTCACCCTTAATCATGGTGGGGAAATTCAACAGATAAAAGGCCGTTTATTGATTGATGCTATGGGTTCTGCTTCCCCCATCGCTTGGCAATTAAACGGAGTGCGTGCCTTTGATAGTGTCTGTCCGACGGTGGGGGCAGTAGTAGAAGGATTCGATCCGGTGGTGTGGGATTCTCACTATGGCGATGTCTTAAATTCTCATGGCGATATTTCTAAAGGCAGACAACTAATTTGGGAATTATTTCCGGGGGAAGGAAAAGAATTAACCTTCTATCTATTTCACTATCATCAAGTCCATCCCGATAACCCCGGGTCTCTGTTAGAAATGTACGAAGATTTCTTTACTATTCTGCCCGAATATCGACAGTGTGATCCAGAAAAATTAACTTGGAAAAAACCCACCTTTGGTTATATCCCGGGGCATTTTAGCGCAGGAAAAAAAGATAGAGTTGTCTCCTTTAATCGCATTTTAGCCATCGGTGATGCCGCCTCCCTGCAATCACCGTTAATCTTTACTGGATTCGGTTCTTTGGTGCGTAATTTAGAGCGCTTAACCCATCTTTTGGATATGGCCTTGAAACACGATTTACTAACAGCTAAAGACCTAGAAAATGTGCGAGCTTATCAAAGTAATGTGGCGGTAACTTGGTTATTTTCTAAAGGAATGATGGTTCCCACGGGAAAAACTTTACCACCCCAAAGAATTAACGCCATGTTAAACACATTTTTCGGTTTATTGGCCGACGAACCGCCGGAGGTTTCTGAAACCTTTATTAAGGATAAAACCGATTGGTTAACCTTTAGCCGTTTAGCAATTAAAGCGGCCAGAAAAAACCCAGCTTTACTGTTATGGATAGCAGAAATGGCCGGCAGTCAGGATTTAATACGTTGGTTGGGTTCCTATCTCGATTTTAGCCTTGATGGAGTCAAAAATCTGTTTTTTGGTTCCTGGTTTCCCCAATGGTTAAAAAACTCCCAAAGCTGGCTAGAAAAAGACAATCCCCGCCTCTGGTTAAAGTTATTGAGTTTTAATTATGGCTTAAGAAATTAGAGAATATTTATCAATTGACGCTCCCATCAACCTAGGCGCGTTACAAGTCAAAGTAGATGAATTGTTTAAGAAGTTAACCCCCCCAGAGGGTTGCTTCTCTAACAAAATTTCCCCTAATCCTTACTGAATACAATTTAATTTGGTATGACTAAGACTTGGGCGAATAAATTTCTCGGTTCTAGAAAAAACCGGGTTAAACCAGCGAAAAATTATTCCTACCGGCAGTTGATCCGGTGGCGAGATTTTCGAGACATTTTCGATGACAGGAGAAGATATGACGATGGTTACTTTCGCCATGGCACGGATGAAGCAAGATTTAGATCAGCAATTAAAAAAAGGAGACCTATCCGAGAATATCTCGACCGAACGTATTTATCCAACCCTAGAGAAAGCGATCGAGGCGTTTCATCATCGTAACTCACCCCAATCATCCGAGCCTCAATATTGACACTTTCACCGCTCATTCCTAGACAATCTAGGGGTAAATTCTCGGTTGACAGACTTAAACTAATACTACCAAATCATTACCCAAAAAAATAAACAGAAAACTTCCTACAGAACTGGGGCAAGGGGAAAATTTTCACCTTTAACCCGGAATAGTCCCCCCTTTTCCCGACAAAAGAGCGAGATTTTAGCCCCTGGCCGAAGGCTGAACATTAGATAAAATTTTGTTAAGATTATCCCGCCAGCAATTTTTGAGCAAGATATAATCGAAACAGTAGAGCTGCCATTGGGCTAAAAGTGAAGCAAATTTAAGAGATAGCCATTTCAGAAAAAAATCTATCATTGATGAGGTTGATCTTTCCCAGATAAGAAACGAGTGAAGATTAATTGTTGAACCGAGCATCAGAAGCTATCTCTAAGGGGGGAAATGTTAGAAAGTTATCCCAGAAGGGGAACCATCACTATTGACACTTATCTATTTCCTATTGCTTGTATTCATTTAGTCATCTAACAGCAAGGGATGTAATCTCATTCAGGGGAAAAAGTCGCTATGAACCACCAAATAGAAACCCCGATCCGCTCACCCTCTCAAGCTCGATTCCGTTCACGGGAAGAACGCATCCAGATCGGTAAATCCCTGCGGGAGCGATTGCCGCGTTCTAGCCACGCTATCTGGCAACCCCCCGCAGCTGGTCGAGAGCCGATCGAAATCATCGAAGCATCAAATCGGGGGCGATTACAGGAATTGATTCCCATCCGCTACGGACGAATGTTGCGGAGTCCCTTTACCTTCCTGCGCGGTTCCGCTGCCTTGATGGCCTACGATCTGGCCACCACTCCCAAAACCGACATTATCGTGCAGGCCTGCGGGGATTGCCACCTGTTGAACTTCGGATTTTTTGGCACCCCCGAACGCAATTTAGTCTTCGATATTAACGATTTCGACGAAACCCTGCCCGCACCTTGGGAATGGGATCTCAAGCGTCTCGTGGTCAGCTTTGTCATCGCCGGCAGGGATAGCGATCTATCCGATCGAGAATCGAAGGCAGCGGCGATCAATTGCGCTCGTTCCTATCGAGAACACCTGCGGGAATATTCTCGCCTCAGTCCCTTAGAGGTATGGTACACGCGCATAGGAGCAGAACAGGCGATCGAGATGGCTCCCGACGAAAAGACGCGGAAGTTGCGGGAACAGATGATGACAAAGGCCCGCGAGCGCATCATCGAACATCTCTACCCCAAGATCGTCACCCAAAGCGGGGGACGCAATCGCTTTGTCGATCAGCCGCCTATTCTCTACCATGTCAACGAACCGGATTGGGAGACTCTCGTGCGTGAGGGTCTGGAAGACTATCGCCAATCCCTGCCGGAGGAACGCCGAGTCCTGTTTGATCGCTACCGGTTAGAGGACTTTGCCCTGAAAGTGGTAGGCATTGGCAGTGTCGGCACCAGATGTTATATCGCCCTATTTTTCTCGGAAGATAACCATCCCCTCATCCTACAAGTTAAGGAAGCCCGCCCTTCGGTTCTGGAACCCTATACCGCCAAGAGCCAGTACGAAAATCAGGGACAACGGGTAGTTACAGGCCAGAGATTGATGCAATCCTCTAGCGACATATTTTTGGGCTGGACCCGGGGAAGAGGGGGCAACGACTTCTATTTACGGCAACTGCGGGATATGAAGTTTTCCCTACCCATTGAAGGAGTATCGGCCGTCCAACTGCAACGCTACGCCGAGTTCTGCGGCTGGACCTTGGCCCGCGCCCACGCTAAATCTGGAGATGCGGCCACTATTAGCGGTTATTTGGGGAAAGGAGATCAATTCGATCTAGCCCTGGGCGAATTTGCGATCGCTTATGCCGATCAGACAGAACGAGATCACGCCGCTTTGGTGGATGCGGTGAAAACAGGACGGGTGGAGGCTTTGGTAGAAGAAAATTTATAGCATTAAGCTATCAGCCTCTTATTTCTCCTCCTATCGGAGGGCGCAGGTTCCTTGCGCCCCTACAGTAACGGATTTTGTCCACAATGTAGGGGCGAACTGCGTTCGCCCAAAAGGTACATTATCAAACCCACATTCCGCACCCTCAACTGTCACATAAGCTATCCCCCTCCAGAGACTTGAGTAAAAATACTTAGCTGGTGAAGGTTTTCTCGGCACCAGCTAGGGGGGTCTTGAAACCCCTAATTATGAAAAAATAGGGCTCTTCGGGAATTGTTATGCAAATAATTAACTTAAAATAAAATTCGATGAGAGTACCTAAGCTCAAAAGTAGCTGAAATCCATACAGGGAAGGACTTAAGGCACAAACAGGTTAATGCCAAAAGATAGACAATTAAGTTAAGATTTGATAT
>NZ_JAQMSY010000171.1:0-11517 GCF_028329095.1 Microcystis sp. CS-574 | reverse complement strand
GTTCTACCCTTCCTGGTGTCTTTAACGTGATGGCACCACTCCGATTCCATCCCGAACTCGGTTGTGAAACTTCACCGTGGCCAAGATACTTGTCGGGTTGCCGACCGGGACAATAGCTCGATGCCAGGATTATTCTTTCCTACCCCTCAATCCGACAAGATTGGGGGGTTTGGTTTTTAGGAAAAATCAGAGGATTTTAAATCTAAACCGCGCTCAAATATTGTATCTATGGCTAACATTTCTCCGTCGCTAGTCATAAATTTATGATCTTTGGTTGCTTGGATAGTTTGGCCATTTTCTAGGGTATATTCAAAGACTTCTTGTAAACCTCGCTCGTGCCATTGAGAGATTGGTTGACTATAAACAAAACCATTTTGGTCAACAGTATAAACAGTGCAGTTAATTTCTTCGCTCACAATTTTAGCAATTGGTAATAATCCGTATTCCTCAGTTAAAATTAACGTCTCACCTCCTAGACAATATTCGGCAAAATTTACCATCTGTTCAAAGAGATTTTCAGCGATTCTTTTTTCCACACCATTTTTAGCAGCACCATCGATAAACATCTCCCTTTGTTTCTGCATTTCGGAGGCTTTTTTCTTACCCATTGCCCGACGCAATAGATCCGCTTCTCCTAGGGAATAACCGGCTAAATCCTGCGCCATTTTCATAATCTGTTCTTGATAGACTAAAACTGCGTAGGTTTCCTTAAGAATTGGTTCCAATAAAGGATGATCATAACGAATGGGTTCTCTACCGTGTTTTCTGCCAATAAAGAGAGGAATTAATCCCGCATCTAAAGGTCCGGGGCGATAGAGTGCTAAGATTGAAGATATGTCCTCAATACCCGATGGTTTTAACTCTTTAACTATCTGTTTCATCCCCGATGATTCTAACTGGAAAATACCTTCTAAATCCCCTTCTTCTAGTAATCCGTGGGTTTTGAGAATATCGGGAGGTAGTTTTTTATGTTCCCCTTTAGCCCGAATTTGCAGGGCTTTTCTTTCATCTAAAGGCAATTGATCCAGATCAATTTCTATGCCCTGATTTTGTTTAATTAAATCGGCGGTTTTTTTCAAAGTAGTTAAATTTCTTAACCCTAAAAAGTCCATTTTTAACAATCCCAATGATTCTAAATCCTCCATGAAATATTGGGTAATTACCGCCCCATCATTATTTTTCTGGAGGGGAACCACTTCATCTAAAGGTTGGGAAGAAATGACGACTCCCGCGGCATGAACTCCGAAGGTTTTGTTAGTACCTTCGATACGAATTGCCATATCTAACCAATGACGCACATGGGGTTCCGTATCGTATCTTTCTTTAAATGCCGGTTCGGGAGTTTCATCGGAAATCATCACTTTTAAAGGTGTGGGTTTACCGCGAGAAACGGGAATCATTTTCGCCATTTTATCCGATTCGGCGTAGGGAATATCTAACACCCGCGCCACATCTTTTAAGACAGCTTTTGATGTCATGCGGTTAAAAGTAATGATTTGAGCAACATTAGCCTCCCCGTATTTCTCCGTAACGTATTGGATCATTTCATCCCGTCTCTCGATACAGAAATCCGTATCAATATCAGGCATAGATTTCCGTTCAGGATTGAGAAAACGCTCAAATAATAACCCGTGATGAACGGGATCAATATTGGTTATTTTTAAAGAATATGCTACCAAAGAACCCGCCGCAGAACCGCGTCCTGGACCGACGGGAATATCATGATCTCTAGCATATTTTATATAGTCCCAAACGACGAGAAAATAGGTAGAAAATCCCATTTTCTGTAGCATTTTTAATTCGTATTCAAGTCTTTCTTTGTAAACAGGTTCAATTTCGTGACGAGAAGGACATTTTAATCTTTCTAGTAATCCTAACCAAGCAATTTCTTCTACATAACTATCAGCAGTATGTCCCGCAGGAACTGGATAGTTAGGTAGTCTTGGTTCATTAAATATGTTATAAGGTTCGACTTTTTCTGCTACTTCTAAGGTGTTATTAATCGCTTCTTCAATCACATCTTCTGGCAGATGATCACGGAAAAGTAAACGCATTTCATCAGCAGATTTTAAGTATTCTGTGCCGCTATAACGGAGGCGTTTATCTTCAGTAATTAACTTGGCAGTTTGAATACATAGCAAGGCATCGTGTGCCTCTACATCGTAACAGGAAATAAAGTGAGAATCGTTAGTAGCAACTACTTTGATTCCTAATTCTTTAGCAATTTTAACTATTTCTACATTGACAATCCGATCTTCTTTAGAACCGTGGTCTTGAATTTCTAAATAAAAATCATCACCAAAAAGTTTTTTATACCATTTAGCAGTTTCCTTAGCCGATTTTCTGTTATTAGCTAAAATTGCTTGGGGAATCTCTCCACCCAAGCAAGCACTGGTAACTATTAATCCTTCGTGATATTGTTGGAGTAACTCTTTATTGATACAAGGACGAGCAAAAATGCCTTTACCTTGAATACCTTTCAGATTAGAAATAGTAGTTAATTTAACCAGATTTTTATAGCCTTGGGTGTTTTTGGCTAAAACAACTTGATGATATTTTCGGTGGCGAAGATTGACTTCAATATCGCCATTAACTACATACATTTCGTTGCCAATAATTGGTTTTATTCCCTTATTACGACAGGTTTTAATTAATTCGATCGCACCATACATGACTCCATGATCGGTTAAAGCGATCGCCGGTTGTCCTAATTCGATCGCTCGATCAATTAGTGCCGGTAATTGGGAAGCACCATCAAGTAAGCTATAATCACTGTGAATATGTAAACCGACAAAAGACATAATTTTTTGAGAAAAAAGTGACAAAGAAAAAGAAAAAAACCTAGAATCTACTTACTTTTAATTTTCAGCAATTACAGTCTATGTTTAGGGTTGATTGAGAATCGTATAGGGAAAAAAACCTTGTTCTAAATTAAACCATTGTTCTCGCAGTCTCCGGTTATCATTGCTGCCGACGACAGTATCAACAAATTTTTTCCATTCGGGATCGTTTTTGGGTAAAATACAGCCATAAAGTTCGGTGGTAATCGGTTGACGGGGTAGTAGCACAAATTCTCGGAGATCCTGTCCTTGTTTAACGATTTCCCCCAGTAGAAGAATTCCATCACTAACCACTGCGTTTACTTCTCCCCTTTGTAATTTTGCCACTGCCTCACTTCGATCGCTGACAGCTTGCCAATTAGCCAGAGGATAGATATAACGAATAATACTATCGGTGGTGGTGTGGGGAATGTAGGCGATCGCAACCGCCGCTAAAGTGTTATTAATATCTATTTTATCAGCATTTTCTCTTTTAGTTAGAAATTGCGCTCCTGTCATAAAATAGGGAGTAGAAAAATTAACCTTTTCTAGTCTTTCTTCCGTAATTGTTGCCGCATTACAGGATAAATCTACTTGTCCCTGTTCCACTTGCTGAAAACGATTATTAGTCGTCGCTTCTATAAAGGTTATTGTAATCGGTTTACCTAATTCTTGTGCTAATCGACGTTGGACTAAGCGCATTAATTCCACTCCGTAACCTGTCCATTGTCCCGTTTTCTCATCGATATAACTAAAGGGAGTAGCGTCTTTTCTGGCTGCCGCTTTTAATTCTCCCGTGCGAGCAATTCTTTGTAAAACTGTTTCTGCTAAGACTGATAAATGTAGGTTATTTATCAGTAAAAGACCTAGAAAAATCAACCAAAAGTTTTTAGACATATCAAGAAAGCAAGAAGGAGATAAGTAGAAAAAGCCAACCACCGACGTGCGATTAGCAAATGCTGCTATATTTTAACTACGATCCTCAAATAATCCACTCAAACGTTCTACTTCTGTTTGTGCTGTGTACATAGGAGTTCCAGCCAGAATTCCGGTAACATTGCGGAAAGGTTGACCAATGTGCATACCTTGATGATCGATCGAAAACTCACGAATATCCTTATCGTGCATAGAACCGCGCATTTTTAAAACAGTGATACCGCGGCGCATTTCTCCATACATTTCCACATAACGCAACAGAATAATTGAATCAGTAATTGTAGAAATATGTGCTTCTGTAATCGAGGAACCTCCTAATAAAGTGGGAGTGGTGGAAGTAAATAATCCTCCCACCTCTTTTTGCTTAATAAAAGAAGTCAAACCGATAATAAATTCCCGAAATCCTTTCAGATTAGAAACCCTTTCTAAAGCAGATAAACTATCTACTGCCACTCGATTAGGTTGAAACTCCTCGATAATTTCCTTCATCATAATTAAATGATTTTCTAAACCCGTAGTTTCGGGATAACGGCAGACTACCTTTAATTTACCTTCCTTTTCCATGCGGTCATAATCCACACCCCAACCGGTAGCATTTCTAAATAACTGTTCGCGACTTTCCTCGAAGGCAAAAATTAAACATCTTTCCCCATTGGTTACTCCCCCAGCCATAAATTCTGTCACCATCAGGGTTTTTCCTGTTCCTGTGGCTCCCGAAACCAAAATAACCGAATCGCGGAAGAAACCACCCCCACACATTCTATCGAGTTCCAGGCTGCCGGAAGTAATACGAATATTAGAGGATTTTTGTTCTAATTCAATAGCTGATAAAGGAATAATCACGGCCCCTTTATTGGGAATAATTGTAAAAGGAAATTCTCCTTTTTGGTGATCGGTTCCGCGATATTTTAAAATTTCGATCGTCCTTCTTCTTTTCTCATCGGTTAAAACGTTGCGTAAAATCACCACATTATCGGCCACAAACTCCTCCACCCCATAACGACTGATTTCGCCGTATTCTTGGGTTCTTTCTGCGGTCATAATCGCTGTTACTTCCAATTCTCGCAAAGCGGTTGCTAGACGAAAAAGATCACTTCTCACTTGAGCGCTGTCACTTAAATGGCTAAAAATTGCGCCTAAAGAATCCATAGACACCCGTTTGGCTTTATTTTTGCGGATAGCAAACTCAATGCGAGCGATTAATGCGCCTAGGTCGTATTCTCCCGTCACCATCGGCTTTTCTTCCGGTTGGGGGGAAGCATCGACAAAGGCCCATTGGCGATTTTCCTCCCACTGCCGGATATTCCAACCAAAACCACCCATATTTTTTCTGAGTGCGTGGGGTGGCTCCTCGAAGGTGACAAAAACGCCATTTTCTCCATTTTTGATGCCTTCTGCGAGAAATTGACAGGCAAAAACCGTTTTAGCACTTCCTGCCGTCCCCGCTATCAAAGTTGCTCTTCCTTTCGGCAATCCCCCTTCCGAAAGAAAATCAAAGCCGGGGATTCCTGTTTCTAACTTCTCAATCAACTCTAGGGGATTATTTTGCGTCATTCTAAGTTCTCTATGAAAACGAGCTAATGTTTATTGTACCTATTTCAGTGACCGGCGATACCGGAAATTTATCCCTAGTTTGAGAGTTTGAGCATTTGTAATAAAACTTCCCAGACATCGTTTAAATGCAGGACAGCTTCACCCAAGCATAAAGAGATTGGTTATATTCAAGGGAAACTATATAAGCAGGTAAATCTTAGCCACAATTAACCAAAACGGTAACAAACTAATAGTCAGAATCAAAGTAAGTTTTGTATTTATAGCGTTTCCTAAGCTAGTGAGGTACACCTATTTTTCTTCCCTTTTGCCTTTTGCCTGTTGCCTTTTGCCTAAAACCCATAACTTTTGTACCTCAGCAGAGTGAAAAACGCTATAGTTGATTAATACTATTCTTGACAACTTTGATAGAGTTTAAGGTATAATCATAGTTATTTGCTCTACTATGGAACATACAACCGATAATAATCAAAATCAGCAAGAAAGCGATAATCAAAAAGAAAAAATAGCAAGAGATAATAAACCCATCCTGAAGATTGATCCTAAGAAAACTATACCCTACATACAGGAAGGAATCAAACCGAAAAATAGATAAATTCTGTTTATTTCAGGGTTCCTTGAGAGGTGCCATTATTTGACGCATCTCAAGGAAAAATAAAGTAAATTTCTCTGACTATAAAGGAACTTGAGTAATCCAATCTTGATACTTTGGTTCCTGATTGAGAACGATAGAACTTAACTTTTCTTTTAACTGATAAGTAATCGGTTTAGCCGCGGGTAAAGAAAAAGTTTCAATCCTTTTAATCGGAGTAATTTTCGCCGCAGTGCCACTTAAAAACACCTCATCAGCGATAAATAATTCCGTCTTATCTACGGGTCTTTCAATAACCGGAATACCCAAATCCCGCGCAATAGTTAAAACACTATCTCTAGTAATACCCTCTAGGATATCTTGGTCAAAACTAGGAGTAATTAGCTGACCATTTCTGATGATAAAAATATTCATTCCCGTCGCTTCACAGACTTTACCCTGAGAATTCATTAAAATTGCCTCATCAAACCCGGATTCTACCGCTTCCGTTTTTGCTAAAGCAGAAGTGATATAAGCGGCGCTAATTTTACCTCGCAACGGGAAACTTCTATCCTCTTGACGATACCAAGAACTAATCCGACAATTAACCCCATCGGCTGCTAAATAATCATCCATTTCTAGACCATAGACTAGAAAATCCTTCTCGATACCATGCAATCGCGGGGCAATTCCCAACCCAGAACTATAGATAAGGGGACGAATATAAAAAGGTCGATGACACTGATTATTTTTGACAAAATCGATAATTATTTGATAGATTTTATCAGCAGGAATCTCGTAATTAAGAAACTTAGCACTTTGACTTAAACGCTGACAATGACGTTCTAATCTAAATAATAATATTTGTCCCGGATTGTTAGGGTCGGGAGTACCTCGTAAACCACCGAAAGCGGCAGTTCCGTAGTGTAGCGCGTGGGTAGCAATGGATAATTTTGCCTCAGTAAAAGGGATAAATTTATTCTCAAAATAGGCGAGAGGAAGGAAAGGAATTTCGGCGGTAATAGACATTTTTTTGTTGATTTAACCAAGAATTAAACGGGATTTACCCATGCGGAAAAATTTTGTTTCTGGCTATTAGAAGGATTTTCTACCCTGATAATTTCATAGCGAATCGTCTGCGGGGTGGCCAGTGGAACAGCAAGGGTTCGCAATTCATCGAGATGAAAGACTGTTATCTGAATAATATCACCTGCGCGGTAGTCTTTTAATCTTTCGTTTAACTGTTCCGCCGTCACCCGCAATCCATCGATAGCCAATAATTCATCATCAGCATTAATTCCCGCTTTTTGGCAAGGGGAACCCATCTCGACAAATTTAATTATTTCTTTACCCGCTTCACTCTGTACCCGCATTCCCAGATGAGGTATCGTCTCCCCATTGCTAACACCCCGCAGATAGAGTCCAAAAGGTTCAAGATATTGATTAAAGGGTAATTCTGCCAAACCGTCGATATAACGCTGGTAGAAGTCGCTTAAATCCACTCCCGCAGCCGATTCGAGAATTGCCTGCAATTCCCCATCGGTATAACCAATCTCCTCTTTACCGAAATGTTGCCACATCGAGCGTAAAACATCATCGAGGGAACGACGGTTATCGGTGTGGGTGCGAATTAGTAAATCGAGAAGCAGCGACAATAATTCCCCCTTGAGATAGTAGGAAATTTGACTATTATCGCTATTGCTATCCCGTCGATAGAGTTTTATCCAAGCATCGAAACTCGATTCGCCTAGAGGTTGGACAAGACGACCGGGTATATTGAGATAACGGGTGATTTCTTTGCTTAAAAGCTCTAAAAAAGTCTTACTATCGTATATTCCCGCCCGTAGAGGGATTACTATATCATAATAACTGGTGGTTCCTTCGGCAAACCAGAGGGAAGAAGTATAATTTTCTGCGTCATAATCGAAGCTTTCTAAAGCTTTTGGGCGAATACGCTTGATATTCCAGAGATGAAAGAACTCATGGGCGACTAATTGCAGAAAACGATTATATTTATCCTTATCTCGCAATCCCAAACGCGCATAGTTAAGGGTACAGGAATTTTTATGTTCTAGTCCCCCGTAACCAGCCGCCGAAAGATGTAGCAAAAAGAGATAATTATCATAAGGGAGTCCACCGAACATAGCGGACTCGGTTTGAATAATTTTAGTGGTATCGGCGATAATTTGACTAGGATTGGCGTTTCCCCGTCCCCAGATAGCTAATTGATGGGGTTTTCCCTCGACGACAAAATCGTATAACTGATGAATCCCCACTTCCACAGGACTGTCCACCAGGGTATCAAAATCGGGAACGTGAAAGGTGTTTTTCTGTCCGGGTAAAGATTTTAAGGCAGTGGTAACGCGCCAATCGCCATGGGGGGGGATAATTGTCAGGGTGAGGGGATGTTTTTGATAATCGGGGATATAGAAAAATAAAGCAGCCCCGTTGAAGTAACCGTGAGTATCATCGAGATGGTTGGTTCTGACGGTTAAATCGTAGGCAAAAACGCGATATTTGACCGTTATTTCGGAACTGTCACCATTGTCAATCTGCCAGTGATTTTTAGCAACTTTGCGACTGTTAAGGTTAATAGCTTGAAAATCTTGAACTAAACGGGAGTATTCCCGCACTAGATAGGAACCGGGAGTCCAAACCGGCATTTTTAGGTTTAAAATCGGAGCTTGCCAACCGGTAATCTGTAGAGTGACTTCAAAGAGGTGTGAAGTCGGTTCCGACATAGCCACTTGATAGCTGAGACTTAAACGAGTTGAGGAGATGGTAGCGGGGGAAATAAGACTGGTCATCGGCATTAAACGGCTTTTAAGTTATTATAGCGGCAAGCTTTCGGCCAATTTACCCGGTTTCGCCGCCAAAAATCCGATGGTTTTCCAAGATTTGACCTCTTGGATAATTAATTTTTGATGGTTCAAAAACGGCAAAAATAAGGATTAAATCGCCTAAAATCTGTAAATAGACTATTTAATTGATTATTACTTATTCTTAATTCTCCTGACTACTGACTACTGGCTACTGACTCCTAACCCTAACAACAATTTTTGATTTTTACAAGCGGTCTATTTTACCGAGCAGTTTGGGAAAGAAAACCCCCGCAAATCCTGCGAGGGTTGTCGTGCCGATTCAGCGTCTTTCTGCCGGGGGTGCAGGAGGAGCCACATCGGGGGGAGAAGTTACCTCTAGGGGAACCGAACGAGTTTCGGGAGCCGCCACATTGACGGGAACGGTAATCGGTTCGGCTGCTGCGGGGGCCGTATTTTGAGGACGAGGAGCGGCGGCGCTGGTAGGAGCGACTCTAGTACGCCGACGACTAGAACGGCGTTGGCCCGGTTCGCTAGTATTAGAACGAACGATAGTTTGCACACGACTTACCCGAACCCGTCGCCGTCTGCGGATAGGTCTTTCGGTGGGGGAACCCTCATCGCTGCTGGCTAAACGATTGTTAGTAGTTTGGGTAAAGTAGGTACGTCGGGGTTTAATGGGTTCCGCTTTTAATGTCACCGGACGTTTGCCTAAATTCGGTTCTGGGAAACCTTGATAGGGAATATCCTTAATTGCTTCTAACATAAATTGTCGCCACATCCAAGCGGACATGGTACTGGCTCCATTGGTGGGTTTATTATTGTCATTACCGAGCCAAATTCCCGTGACTAATTGGGGAATATAACCGACAAACCAAAGGTCGCGAGCTTTATCAGAAGTACCGGTTTTTCCTGCCACCGGACGACCAATTTGTGCTGGGGTTCCCGTTCCCGAATTAACCACATTCTGTAGCATCCAAGTCATCGTCGCTGCCGTGTTTTTATTCAGAGCAGTTTTCGGTTTAAAATTGGCTTGATAAATTACTTTACCATTGCGATCGAGTACCTGATTAATACCGTAAACTGGTTGATGCACACCATTATTAGCAAAAGTCCCGTAGGCGCTGGTCAATTCTAAAAGATTGACTTCCGAAGCACCCAAAGCCAAAGAATAAGTGGGTAAAAGTTTCGACTGGATCCCCATATCTTGAGCTAATTTAATCACCGGATTCCAACCGACGGCCACTAACACCTGAACTGCCACCACATTCAGGGAAGAAGTCAAAGCATCGCGCATGGACACCGCGCGGCCGCTATACCTATCACCGTAGTTTTCCGGTTTATAACCATCCACTACATACTGTGCATCTTTATAACTAGAATAGGGGGATTTCCCCGCCGCAATCGCCGCCGCATAGACAAAAGGTTTAAAAGTAGATCCCGGCTGACGTTTTGCCTGTGTCACCCGATTGAATTGATTCTTATCGTGGTCAATTCCTCCGACCATAGCCTTAATTTGCCCATTTTTGGGGTCAATTGCCACTAAAGCCGCCTGTTGGAAGTTCTGCCACTGGCCATAACGAGAAACCGCTCTTTCTACCACTTCCTCCCCTTCCCTTTGCCAACGAGGATTAAGGGTAGTTTTTACCACCAATCCCCCCGCTTCTAGGGTTTTAGCGGGAACCAGTTGCGGCAGTTCTTTTTCCACATAATCGGTAAAGTAGGCCGCTTGCCGTTGCAGACGTTTTAGGGGACTGGTTTTAATGCCTAGGGGAGATGCGATCGCTTGTTCGGCTTGAGCAGCAGTAATAAATCCCACCTCGGCCATAGTTTTGAGGACGATATTACGCCGTTCTAGGGCAGATTTAGGGTTTTCGAGGGGAGAATAGAGACTAGGAGCGGGAACAATGCCGGCAAGGGTGGCAGCTTCGGCTAGGGTTAATTTATCGACGGGTTTACTGAAATATAACCAAGCGGCATCGGCCAGACCGTAGGCCCCGGAACCGAGATAAACTAGGTGAAAATAACGCTCTAAAATCTGGTCTTTTGTATATTTATCTTCTATTTTCTGAGCGATACGCATTTCGCGTAATTTGCGATCAAAACTCCTTTCTTGGGATAAAAAGACAATCCGGGCCAATTGTTGGGTGATGGTGCTGCCTCCTTCCACTACTCCCCCGGCTCTCAGGTTAGAAAAGAGAGCGCGAGCAATACCCTGGCCATCAACTCCCCCGTGTTGGCGAAAACGACGGTCTTCACTAGCGATAAAGGCCTCCTGTACCAGTGGGGGAACTTGGGCAATTTTCACGGTTTCGTAGGTGCTAGGGCCATTTTGCTTGAGGATTTCCCCATTAGCGGCTTCAATTGTCAAGGTGCCAGGACGAGCATAGGTTTGTATATCAGCGATATTTTGCGGTAGAGAGCTTTCAAGGCGATAAATGCCCCAACCTACCCCCAAAATACCCCCAGTTACGCCTAATCCCAATCCCAAGTACAAGCCAAAGCGGGGATGTTGTCGCCATTGCGGTAAGGGAGAATTGTTGATCAGGGTGGTAAATTTGTTCTTTAAGGGTTTTAACGTCTCTATAGCCTTGCTACTGGTTCGGGAGACTAAATTAACCTTTTTCTCTTCGGAAGCGGCTTCTACTGGCTTTTCCCCAGCAACTGGCGCAGATTTGGAGTCGATAGGATCGACTTTAGGGGGTTGCTTGGAATTTCCTAATTTATTAGCAAGATTATGAAAAAATTGACTAAGTTTTTGTTTGTATTTCATGTTAGTTGAGCGGGTGAGGGAAGTGGGGAAGTGGGGTGTGGGGTGTGG
>NZ_JAQMSY010000170.1:0-8570 GCF_028329095.1 Microcystis sp. CS-574 | reverse complement strand
TAGGAACTTTTTCTATATACATGGCTATCATTCTAGCAAATAGAGAGAATTCTTGTCCATTAAGAAATGTCACAAATTACATGGGTACATCAAGAAAAGTTAAGGGGTGTATCCATTGATGGATAAGGGTTTTCGGCTATTGTAGTATATATGTATGGGGAAAGTTCAGCTATACTAAGCCAATAAAGCCTGTTTTATTGGGTTTCCTGCCTCCTATTAACAGTAGGCTAAAACTAATAATGAATATCATCGTCGCAATCACTCGTGGACTGGAGACAACAACTAATTATTTTTACCCGTTACCCAGAATTGGGGAAAGTAAAAACCCGTATGATTCCAGCTTTGGCAGCCGAGGGAGCCGAAGAATTGCACCGCAAACTGGCCGAATATACTCTCAGTAAATTAGCGGGTTTGAGGAGTTTTCTCTCTCTGATCATTTACTACCATGGCGGCAGCGAGGAAAAAATGCGTACTTGGTTAGGTGTGCATTATTGCTATCATTCTCAACGAGGAAAAGACTTAGGAGAAAAGATGCAAAATGCTTTTGCCGATGGTTTTGCTCAAGGGATGACAGCGATCGCTATTATTGGCACAGATTGCCCAGAAATCGGGGAAAAAGAGATTTTAGCAGCCTTTGAAGCCCTAAAAACCCACGATATGGTTTTAGGGCCGGCGTTAGATGGAGGATACTACCTAATTGCTTTAAAACAGGTCTTTCCAGAGCTTTTTGACGGTATTCCCTGGGGGACGGGGGAAGTCTTGGCAAAAACTCAGACAATCGCCGCTAAACTGGCCTTAAAGACCGCTTATCTGCCTAAATTAGCGGATATTGATCGCCCCGAAGACCTGCCCATCTTAAAAAAATATCTGCCAGAATTAAGGTTGAACGATGACGGGGGTTCCCATGCGGACTAAATCAAACAACACTTTCACATCCCGATTCCGCATCCGCACACAACCATGGGAAGCGGCGCTACCGAGGGAATTTTCTGCGGGGGTGCCATGAAAACCGATGGAATTTTTGCCGTCACTCCAAAAACCGATCCATCTTTCCCCTAGGGGACTATTGGGACCAGGGGTGCTGACTTTTCCCGTCCAGGGACTTTTCCAGACGGGATTGCGAACTAATTCCCGCACTTCAAATTTACCGGTGGGGGTTTCCCAGCCTTTTTTGCCGACGGCGACGGTAAATTGTGCTAAAACTTGCTTATCTTGATAAACGTAAACTTTTCTCTCTTTCAGTTTTAGGACCAGATGGGTAGCGAGAGTTTGATTGGCTGCGGTATTCGGGGTGACGGTGCTGATTTGGTTAGCTTGGGCCGGATATACGGGTAAACAAGTTAATCCTAATCCGATGATTAAGAGGGTCAAATTTCGTTTGAACGCCATTATTCCCACACTCCTCAATTGCGATAGCGATAATTTTTAAGGATAGCAAATAGGGAACTGTTTGGAAGCTCAAGCCGCTTACACTGTGCCAGTTTTAGCTTCGTACTGCCGACAACCTTCACAGGGACCTGGGGGATTAACCGCACAACGCAAGTGGGGGGAATAGGCATTAAAACGACAACTAAGATCACCTATAAATGCCGGTTTATTTTCTGTCTCTAGAGGGATTGACAAAAAATCACTGGCAATCACTGGGCTGTATTCGTGACGATGGCGAATCCCTCTCAAACGGTTGCTTAATCTCTGTTGGGATCGGTTAATTAACCAGAGACTAACGAGAGAGGGAAAGAGGGCGAGGATAAAAACAAAGGTTATCCTGATCACGATTTCAGTTTAGGCGATCGCCAGTGCTGCTAACTTATTATCGAGGCGGGCGCTAGAAATTAGGCCATAACCAGGGAAGACTTAAGGGGTTCTTCCTTTTTGCTTTCATAAACTGCCGCAGGACTGGGGAATCCTCTGGTTAGTTCCCGGACTTTAATCTCACCTGCTTGCAGGGATTTGGTCAAAATTTCCATGGCAACCACGGGTTTACCGGCACCACAGAAGAATAAATCGGCGGCGAAATAGCCGTGTTCAGGCCAGGTGTGGATCGCGATATGAGATTCAGCTAAAGTCGCCGTCGCGGTAACTCCGTGGGGACTGAACTGGTGGACACACAAATCGATCAGCGTTGCTTCTCCTGCCGTAATTCCATCGAGGATAGCGCGACGAATGCGCTCGGGATCGTTGAGGAGGTCAGCAGGTACTTGCCAAGCATCGACAATCAAATGGGTTCCCAGTTTGGTCATTTTTTTTTCAATACTCCCTATCGAAAAACCTTCACAGAATTACCAGCATAACACAATTTTTCTAACTTGTGCAAAAAAGATCGGGTTTTTCTCGGTTACTTTCTCTAAAAAACTGGGACAGGGTGGGGGAGAAGGGTGTGGGGTGTGGGGTGTGGGGTGTTGGGAAAAGCGCAAGGGCCTAATTTTATCTAGGAGGGGGGACGGGATTAGTGGGGAGGGTGGGACTGGGAGAAGCGGCGGGAATGGGTGGATTTTCGGGTTTACGGACTTGGGGGACGGGTAACAGATAGAAAAGTAGGGCGCAAGCGACAAGACTGCCTAATCCTGCCAAAAAAGGCACTGTTCGACTGGCCACCGATTCATTCACCTTATGGTAGCGACGGGAAACTGGCTGTAATTTCAGGGTTAGGTCAGGTAAAGTGCGAGTATCGGCAAAAAATTGGTCAATCGCTTCTATTAAATCGAATAACTGCACGGTACTGATTTCTATGTTGACTGGACTTTCTGGGATATTCAAGTCCGTTGATGGATACCAGACCAGACGATGGAGATTCTGGTCAATCTTTTCTAGGTACACATGATCTGGTTCATGGACGGGGTCTTGGGGATGACGAACACCACTCAAAAATTCTTGGGCATACTGACTGACCGCTTGTACCAAATTTTCCAAGAAAACCCGACCACCTTGCAGGACTTTATTGGCCCCGACTAACCGACATTCTACGTTAGTCAAAATTGAGAGTAAAGGTCGGCTATCCCCGGGGTTAGCCGGGGCGAAATCATCGCCGAAACCATCGAGAATCAGGGTACAATTGGGCAAGCTATAATGTCTTCTCATTTCTACACGATCTCCCCATCAAATAAACTAATCCAAAACCGCTGCATTCCCGTCGTACCAGTACAAAATAATAACCGATCGAGGAGGGATAAAGCCAGTTCATTTAGGGCATTTTCATCAGCTAGATAAACCGATACTTTGGCCCGACGGGGGTTCATGCGACTGCGAAAATTGGAGCGAAATCTTTCTAGGTATTCTGATAAAAGAAAATTATTATCCACGGGTAAACCTTTTGACTCCATCTGTTGCCGCGCTAACAGTAATTGTCTGATGGATATAGCTAGGGGTTTGGCCCGGTAACTGGCAATGATAACTAAAGCTTTGGCTTGGTCAAGGGTGAGACGGTCGAGGGTGTAGGAAATTCGCCACGGATTGGTACAGCGCAAGCGCCAGAAAATAATCCGGTTTTTGACAATTTTATCGAGTCCTAGTTCTTTACAGAGGGCTAACAGGGCCTCCCCGGCACCGACTTCTAAGGATTCCAACGCTAACAGCATTAAATCGATATGCTGTTGGAGATGTAGGGCGCATTGCTGACTTGCAATCGGAAAATCGGGTAAAACGCTTAAAATAACCGGTTTTTCTGGGGCTGATGTTGTAGATTCGGGCGTTAGGCTAGTAGAGGTCATGATATAGGATAACTAAAACACAAGGGCGATCGAGTCAGGGTATTGTAAATTGTATTGTATAGATAGCTGTCCCCCATTTTACGAGACACGGAAACCAAATGGATCTGAAATCACTGATTCGCGATATTCCTGACTTTCCCAAACCGGGTATTGTCTTCCGCGATATTACTACCCTACTCAATCATCCCCAAGGATTACGTTACACGATCGATACCCTAACGGCAAAGTGTCGCGATTACGGTTTATCCCCCGATTACATTGTCGGTATGGAATCGCGGGGTTTTCTCTTTGGTGTTCCTTTAGCATACCAATTAGAAGCGGGATTTATTCCTGTCCGGAAACCGGGCAAACTACCCGCCGCCGTTCATAGTATCGAGTATGATTTGGAATACGGAAGCGATAGCCTCGAAATTCATCAGGACGCGGTGGCATCCCATCATAAAGTCTTAATTGTCGATGATTTAATCGCGACGGGAGGGACGGCGAAAGCGACGGCCGATTTATTAGAAAAAATTGGTTGTGAGGTGTTAGGATTTGCCTTTATCATCGAGTTAATCGACCTCGGTGGTCGGGAAAAACTACCCGATTTACCGATTATTACCCTCATCGATTATTAGGTTTTTTTAAGTACCTAAGCAGAATTAATTACACATTTCGCTAACACTCTGGCAAGAGTGCCTATCTCAAAAATGGCAATTAATTCTGCGCGACTATTTGTCTCCTGACTCCTGAATTGGAGTCCCCACTAGGAAATTAACTTGGCATGATTACTTATGACAGCGACCGATGATAATTATAAGGCTAAAACCGCTCGATCGAGTGCTAATGGGTTACAATCTCTCCTAACTAGCGAAACTTTTTTATATATTGTCAAGCGTGTTCTCCAGGGTTTATTAACTCTGTTGTTGGCCTCGGCTTTGAGTTTCGCTATTATCCAATTAACCCCCGGCGGTTTTCTGGCTTTGCTTGACCTTAATCCCAAGATTAGTCAGGAAACTAAAGAACAATATATTGCCCTTTTTGGTTTAAAAGACCCGCCGATTGTCCAGTATTTTAAATGGTTGTGGCAAGTGGTAACTCAGTTTAATTTTGGTCTGAGTTTTACCTATTTTCGTCCCGTGTCTTCCCTATTATTAGAGAGAATTCCAGCGACGTTATTAATGTCTTTGACTTCCATTATTTTAACCTGGGCGATTGCGATTCCCTTGGGCATTCTCAGTGCCGTCAAACAAAACCAATTTATCGATAAATTTTTTCGAGTTATCAGTTATCTTGGTCAAGGTTTTCCCAGTTTTATCACTGCCCTTTTACTGCTAATTCTCGCCCAAAATGTCTCGCCGCTTTTACCGGTGGGTGATATGACCAGTATTAACTATTCGGAATATTCCCCTATCGGTAAAGTTTTAGATATCGCTTGGCACATGATTTTACCAACTATTGCCCTGACAGTTACCAGTTTTGCAGGATTACAAAGATTGATGCGGGGACAATTATTAGATGTTCTGCGACAGGATTATATTCAAACCGCAAGGGCGAAAGGTTTACCGGAAAATAAAGTTATCTATGTCCACGCTTTACGCAATGCTATTAATCCCCTGATAACTCTTTTGGGCTTTGAATTTTCTAGTTTGTTAAGTGGGGCATTTATCGCCGAATTTTTCTTTAATTGGCCAGGATTAGGTCGCTTAATTTTGCAAGCTGTGACGGCTAAAGATTTGTATTTAGTTATGGGCAGTTTAATGATGGGTGCTACTATGTTGATTATCGGTAATCTTCTGGCTGATTTGCTTCTCAAAGCTGTAGATCCTAGAATTAAATTGGAGGATTTAAAGTAGGGTGATAGGGAAATTTCAGCTAAATTTACCACTACCCAACGGGTGCATCTCACATTTGCAGAAATAGGGACAATCAGCAATTATCAGTGACCCTTAAATTATTACAGATGTATCAGCAGCTGCGTGTAAGCATCCCACCGAAAAACTAATGCGCGGGGGGTTTGGGGGGTAGAACCCCCCAAAGGCTTGGATTGAGTGGTAAAATCGGAAGTAATGACCAATTTTAGAAGATAGTTTCCCTTTAAAAATCCCAACTCAGTAGATTTACAAAAATGGGATGTACCCCCACCCAACCCCTTTTTTCCTTTTCACTTTTCACTTAATAAACTATGTTAGCAACTACACATTATTTACTCAGGTCAAAACAAGACGGACAATACCTAGTAGCGCGTCTGAGAAAAGGTGAAAGCGAAACTCCGGCCAGTTATCTGCTTCTGTTTAAAGAATCCTATGATGCTTTAAGTTATATCAATACCCATGCTCAGGATTTAGCCAATAATTTTTCTGTGGAAACTCTCTCAGGAACACAATTAAAGGGACTGATGCAGCGATGGGGATTTGCAGGAATTGGTTTAGTTAGTGAACCGTTGGAACCACAGGTGCAGTTTTTAGCCTACGAAAAAGGATTTAATCTCTAAACTATGAAAACGCTGTTAATCACTGGAGTTAGTGGGTTTTTAGGTTGGCATATTTACCAAAAAACTCGCTCATCTTGGGTAAGTTTCGGTACATACCTTAATCACAATGTCAATAGTAATGACCCAAATTTAATTAAAATTAATTTAACAGACTTAGCCGCAGTTAAAGAACTTTTTCAACAGATTAAACCCGACGCGGTAATTCATGGGGCTGCCCAATCAAAACCGAATCTCTGTCAAGAATTTCCCCAAGCATCCGAGGCAATTAATCTGACAGCTTCTCTAGAAATTGCCCGTTTATGTAGTCAATATCAAATACCCCTAGTTTTTACCTCTACCGATTTAGTTTTTGATGGTAAAAATGCCCCCTATTCCGAAAATGATCCCGTTTCTCCAGTCAGTGTCTATGGTGAGCAAAAAGTAGCGGCAGAAAAGGGTATTTTAGCAATATATCCTCGGGCGGCTATTTGTCGAATGCCTTTGATGTTTGGTTCCCCTTCTCCCAGTGCTAATAGTTTCCTGCAACCATTTTTAAAAACCCTCCAAGAGGGAAAAGAATTATCTCTATTCACTGATGAATATCGGACGGCTGTTGGGGTTAATAGTGCGGTGAATGGGTTACTTTTGGCATTAGAAAAAGTGCAAGGGATTATTCATCTGGGGGGTAAAGAAAGAGTTTCTCGTTATCAATTTGGTTTACTAATGGCGGCAGTTTTTAACCTTCCTAGGGAACAAATAAAACCCTGTTTACAGTGCGATGTTCCCATGAGTGCACCGCGTCCGCAGGATGTTTCTCTTGATAGTTCTCTTGCTTTTTCTTTGGGTTATCAACCATTAAGTATTAAAACCGAATTAGAGGCAATTAGAGATGAAATTATCTGAACAAAAGCGGACTATATTAATTATCTTGCTCCTTTTTTTTACCGCTATTCTCATGACTAATTATTTCGAGGTAGGGATGACGGGAGTGTTAGCTTTTTTCGTTGCCTATCTTTCTAAAGGATTGCGAAAAGTTAAGTAGGGTATATTGAAAAAGCCTGAAATGCCGATAGGAAAAAGGTAAAATACCCTAAAAGTCCTGCACTTTTTTTATTCAGTACAGATGTATATAATCTTGGCGGCAACTCCATCAGAACCAGAATCATTTGAACTGCCCTTTGCAACTTAATTGGCGTATTTACCTACTTATTTTCCCGAATTCTCTCCTATTTTATTCTTTTCTTAAGTCATTTTTTAAGCATTTGGTTATAAACTTGTCGTGAAAGAATTGGGAAGAACTCTTTGTCTTGATAAAACTTTTTTTCATCTCTAAAGACAACTAATACCAATTCTCCAAAGTCTGACTACAGAAGTTTAATCCCCCTAAATCCCCCTTAAAAAGGGGAACTTAAAGGGGGATTTAAATTCGATGTGTAGTTTTCATTTAGAGAAATGGTATAAAATATAATGAGCTTTTATGGAAGAAATTTCACAGGAAGAACGTGCGTTGCTTTGTAGCTTTATTGTTCCTGAAATAGTAGGCAATCATGCAGAATATTTCTATTATCTATGGAGAGCAAGAATCTCTTTATATTCTTATAATCGTCAATCTTTATTGGAAGAAATTAACAATTTAATACCCGTAATGAAACAACTTTGGGGTGATGAGGTAATCACAGAGGCAATACAGACTGTGAAATGGATTTTATATACTTTTCCGTAGCTTTAAGGTGTTGGAATAGATCAACATTTACGCCCGAATTACAATAATTCTATATTGATTTTCCGTCACCAACACCTCAGTTGACAATCTTTCTTCCATTGGTAAAGCATTTTTCCGTCTATCAAAGATAAATAACCAACCAAAATCTAAACCCAAACATCCTAAATAAGATTCTAATTGTTCAATTCCATCAGCTTGAGGATCGCGCTTTTTATCCCGCCATACTTTTAATTCAATCCCTAAAATTACATCTTTATAACGCAGACATAAATCCATTCTGTCACTACCAATTGCATATTCCCTTTCTAAAACTCCCCCACCATTAACCACACGATGTAAAAAAGCCATTAATACAATATGGGGGGCAATTTCATGGTAAGCAGCACTACTTAATAATGGTTCGACCTGTTGTCGCCAAAATTTGAGAAATGCTGTTAATAAAGCATCTATATTTAATTCACCTTTTGCCGTCAACCAACTAGGACTAATTAAAGGTAAACTGTCCTGAGTTCCTTGGACTAAAACGCGGGGAATAACTTCACGATATATGGGGTTAGAAATAACTAATCCCCCCATCGGATCACGTCGTAATAATCCTAAATCTATTAAATATTGCCTATCATCTGCTAGGGTATCGGGTAAGGTTTGCCCTGCTAAAATTGGTTCAATAATGTTTTTAACTCGTTTT
>NZ_JAQMSY010000169.1:0-22291 GCF_028329095.1 Microcystis sp. CS-574 | reverse complement strand
TCCCAGGTTTGGTGGGTAAAATGTATTCTAAGATACATTCCTCCTAGCGAGGGGGTGGAACGAACCACAAAGACACAAAGGACACAAAGATCGATCGATCATATAGTAAGTTAAACTTATCACACAGAACCTAGAAGAGCCTCAAGCTTCCTCTCATGCTGAAAACTTCGATCGCCCTAGGATTTTTTCTCACTCAATCTTTGCCCCTTAATCCGCAAGTGCAGGGGGTGGCTAATCATTTAATTGGGGTTATGGATACCAGGGAACAAGCGCAGACTAACCCCCGCATTGCTAAGGTGCAAATGACCACCTGTGCCGTGGATTTTTCCCCGAAACAGGATAGTATTTATCTTTATCAGGAACAGGCAATTATCGATCGCTTAAATCAACCCTATCGTCAAAGAATTTTAGTCATTCAACCTAGCGCTGATAATTCCACTGTGGAATCGAAAGCTTATAAGTTAAATAATGCCCCTAACTTTATTAATTTTTGTAACAAAGACTTGACAGAAAGAAAATTAAATGTATCAGATTTGGCTGAGTCGGTGTGTACTGTGTTTTTAAAACCGATAGCGGGGGGTTATCGGGGAGAAACTCCCCCCCAGGGTTGTCCCACGAATGCCAGAGGTGCGGTAAAAATAACTAATACAATTATTCTACATTCCCAGGGCATGGATACCAGCGATCGAGGTTATGATAGCCTTGGCCGGCAGGTATGGGGAGCGCAGGATAATGTCTATCAATTTCGCTGGCAAAAACCCTAAAATCGGCTTTCCTGTTTCATTAATGCCACATCGAGAGCAAAATAGGTCAAAATCAAATCGGCCCCCGCTCGTTTCATACTGATTAAAGTTTCCAAAATCAGGCTTTTTTCGTCAATCCAGCCCTGTTTTGCCGCCGCTTTAATCATTGCGTATTCACCACTGACGTTGTAAGCGGCGACGGGAAGATGGCTACTATCGCGCAGACGACGGATAATATCGAGGTAGGCCAGAGCGGGCTTAACCATAATAATATCTGCCCCTTCTGTTATGTCTAAACTGGCTTCCCGTAAGGCTTCCCGACTATTAGCCCCATCCATTTGATAGGTTTTCTTATCACCAAATTTTGGCGCTGATTCTAAGGCATCTCGGAAGGGACCATAATAAGCAGAGGCATATTTAGCCGTATAAGCGAGAATTCCCACATCTAAATAGCCAGCCGCATCTAAAGCTCGACGGATCGCCCCAACCCTACCATCCATCATATCGGAAGGAGCGACGAAATTAGCCCCGGCTGCCGCTTGTGAGAGCGACATTTTCACTAAAACTTCTAGGGTTTCATCGTTGAGAATTTTACCGTCCTCCACAATACCATCATGACCATAAATCGAAAAAGGATCGAGGGCCACATCGGTGATAATAATTATTTCAGGGACTTCTTTTTTGATCGCTTTCACTGCCCTTGGCACTAAACCATCGGGATTATAACTTTCTCTACCGAAATTATCTTTTTTATCTTCGGCAATCAGAGGGAAAAGAGCGATGGCATTAATGCCTAAATTATAAGCATTAACCACTTCTTTGAGCAATAAATCAAGGGAATAACGATAACAATCGGGCATAGAAGAAATAGCCACCTTTTGATTTTCTCCCTCCATGATAAAGAGGGGATAAATCAAGTCATTAACGGTTAATTCGGTTTCACGAACAAGACGGCGAATCGCTGGAGTATAACGAAGACGACGGGGACGAATCAGCATGATAACAGCGCGTCAAAAATAAAAAGTAAACAGTAAATAGCTGGTTTTGCTCTAGTTTTTTACCTAGGAAAAAACTGGGGATAGGACGATCAAATAATCCCAATCCCCCTGACTAATTAGTGAAAATCGGGACTATGACGAATCAAACTCATAAACTCTTGACGAGTCTTAGCAGAATCGGCAAAAATACCGCGCACGGCACTCGTAGAAGTCCAAGAACCGGGTTTTTCAACCCCGCGCATTACCATACACATATGAGTCGCTTCAATCACCACAGCTACCCCTTGAGGTTGTAGTAATCCTTGCAAAGCATCGGCAATTTGTGCGGTTAAACGTTCCTGTACTTGCAGTCGTCTGGCGTACATTTCACAGATGCGGGCAATTTTCGATAAACCGATCACTTTCCCGTTAGGAATATAGGCAACATGAGCGCGGCCGATAATTGGTAAAATATGGTGTTCACAGGAGCTAAAAATATCGATGTCTCGGATTAAAACCATCTCGTTAGCATCCTCGTGAAAAACTGCCCCATTCAGCAATTCATCCAGGGATTGCTGATAACCAGAAGTGAGAAATTTTAGGGCTTTTACTACTCGTTTAGGAGTGTCTCGTAAACCTTCGCGATCGGGATTTTCTCCTAATCCTAACAGCAGTGTTCGTACCGCTTGCATCATCTCGGCTTCTGATACCGGCGATTTAGGTTCGGTAATCACTTCGGGAAAGTGATTGTAGTCATCATTGTCAAAAATTGCTTTGGACTTAGCTAAGGTCATAGATATTTTTATGGACTCCAATAGTTAATTGATCGGCCGAGTTTTCTGATTTTACCAATGTTAATAAATACCCTTTGCTAGAGTATTTATTTTTCTGGGCATCTAGACGATAACTAATGAAAGCTATCGGGTTATTCCCTCGTCTTTGGGTTTATCTCCGGTGCGGAAATCTGGAAAAATTGATTTTCCTAGTCACCGAAAAAGTCTTGAGTATCTCCCTCGTTAATTGAGGGCAGAGTTCCACTGCACAATTAGTTTATTTTGTCAAGTAGTTCGTTTGTTTGGTATTTTAGCTTTCCTAGAATGATAATCGTTATCATTTTAACAAAAAATTTAGATTTACGAACAAAAACTTTGTCGTCAGATAAATATAGTCCTGTTAAGCTGTTTAAACTATTTTGAAGAGATAAGCATATTTTGGGATTTTATCGCTTATATTCAGCAATATTACTGATTTTTTGCTATTCTTCCTCCGAGTATAAATCCGCCGGAGAAGCAAGGCGATCGAGAAAGAGTATTCCTTCCAGATAATCCTATTCGTGTTGAAAAATAGTTAGTAAAAGTATAGTCAAATGATGAATCGGCAAAAAATGATGGCCAGTTCCGGTCTAATCCTCTTAAAACTTGTTGGGAAACTTTAGCGGGTAAAGCTTGATACTGTTCTGTCTTTTTCATCAGAGAGGCCATCTGATTATAGGTCTTGAAACTTTACAATACAACCCACATTCTGCACTTCAACTTGTAGTATAACTGGTAGCATATAAAATGAAAAACCAGTTAAGTATTTATACTTATAATCTTAGGGAAGAAAAAGTGGCTCTCTTATTCTTTGTTTGATCAGTTTAACTTAATATAGAAGCGATCAATCTTTGCGTCCTCTGTGTCTGGAGTGGTTCCTTCCACTCCCTCGCCAGCAGGAATGTATCTTAGAATACATTTTACCCACCAAACCCAAGGGAGCCAAAAAGTGAGAAACTAAAAAGGTTCTCAAAAAATATTCAAGTCAAGAAAAATGTCAAAGATAGAAGTAAAAAATCTAGATCACTTAGGAATAGTAGCGGGAATAATTGATGAAATAGGAATCGAAGAGATAATTAACTTAAAATTAGGAATAGATCAGCGAGAGAAAATAACATTTTGAGCGCTAATTGCCTACTCTCATCTTAACCAAATTCTTAAATCTTACTGAAATCGTCTAAAACTGACTGAAAGTGTTGGCTAATTTATCAGCAATTCCCTCGATCCAAATTTCATCTTGTTTAGTATAACTGCGCGGCGCATTTGCCGCCAAAATTAACACCCCTTCCTTACCGATGGGTTGACAGATTAAGCCTTGGGTGTTTTCCGGCAAATAGTCAAATTCGATTTTGGCGGGATATAAATTTAAATTAACTAAATAGACGGCTTTACCGGTTTCTAAAACTCTTTTGATAATATTACTAACTTTAACTTCAGAATTCTGGCTTAAGATACCGCGACGTAATAAAACCTTTCCCTGATAATAAACGATCAGAGATTTTGTCACGGTGTTGGTTAAAAGTAAATGGGAAGCCCAAGCAAGCTCAATTTTAACTGATTCTGGCAAATCTGGGGCAAATTCCAGACCTTCGCGCCCGATTAATTCCACCGCATCCGGTAAGCGGGGTTGAACTCTTTGCCAGATTAAACCCACCAAAATTAAAACCCCACTCAAAATCACTCCCATCACATCGGAACGCGCTTGCGATGGGGTTAAATCGGCAGTGGCAAAACGATTAAACATTAATACCGTACCCCCGACGATGCCGGCGAACAGGGGTAACAGTCTTAAAATACGATTGGGATCAGCTGGTGCCATAGCTGAGAACTATTCCTCGTCTAGTTCTAAAATCCGCTGGAAAAGATAGCCTGTACCTCTAGCGGTGAGAATTAACTCAGGATTGCTGGGATCATCTTCTAATTTGGCTCGTAAACGGGAAATATGCACATCTACCACCCGCGTATCCACATGACGTTCGGGGGTATAACCCCAAACTTCCTGAAGGATTTCCGAGCGGGAAAAAGCTTCTCCTGATCGACTGACCAATAATTCTAGTAAACTAAATTCCATACCGGTCAGACGGATGCGTTCATCCCCCTTATAAACTTGGCGTTTATTGGTATCGATTTTAATGGAACCGATATGAATCACACCGGAACTAGGAATCCCCGGAGCGCCATTTTTCTCTACCCGACGCAACACCGAACGAATCCGCGCCTCGAGTTCTTTGGGAGAAAAAGGTTTAACTACATAGTCATCCGCGCCCAATTCTAGCCCAGTAATTCGATCGGCCACATCGCCCAAAGCGGTTAACATAATGATAGGAATATCCGATTCTTTGCGGAGTTCCTGACAGACACCGTAACCGTCTAATTTCGGCATCATCACATCCAAAACCACTAAATCGGGTTCGGCGGTGCGGAAGGTTTCTAAAGCTTCCTCTCCGTCGGCGGCGGTGACGACTTCATAACCAATCATCGACAAACGAGTCTCTAAGATACGACGGATGCTGGCTTCATCATCAACAACGAGAATTTTTTCCTTCTGGTTCTCCAACTGAATTAACACTCCTTAGTTAAATAGTGTGATGAATTTTAAAGTTAAATAACGAGCGTTCCTGTTTATAGAATATCCCTTTGCCGTTATCATTAAGCCTAAATTTCCTATTTTATTTCTTTTATGGCAATTATCAATAACTTTAGGGTCTTCCTTCCCCTCTATCATACTTAACTAAATTTGACAAGAGAATTGATCCTCAAACTGCTTTTCTTCAACTTTTCTTAAAAAACATGGCGAAATCGCGAACAATATATATCTGTAGCGCTTGTGGGGCGGAATCTCCCCAATGGTTGGGAAAATGCCCCAGTTGTGACACCTACGGGACGCTAGAAGAACAAGTGATGGCTGGTGGCAATAATCCGGCGGGAAATCGCCCAGGATGGCAAAATAGTCGCCCAAATAACGGCAAAGGGCAACGCAACCCGCAACCGCGCATCTCGGTGCGCTTCTCGGAAATTACCCAGTATGAACAGGAACGTTTTCCCTCTGGTTACGGGGAATTCGATCGCGTTCTCGGTGGTGGCATTGTCCCCGGTTCTCTTGTACTCATCGGCGGCGATCCGGGTATCGGCAAATCGACGCTTTTACTGCAAGTTACCAACCAACTCGCCCAAAGATTACCGCGCATCCTCTACGTTTCCGCCGAAGAATCGGGACAACAGATTAAACTGCGGGCTGCCCGTTTGGGGGTGGGAGTGGTTGCCGTGGAGTCGGAAAATAACGGCAATGGCAAGGAGAAAAAAGCCTCCGAATCAACCTCAGAACTCGATAATCATCTCTATGTTCTGCCAGAAACCGATTTAGAGGAAATTTTGCGAGAATTAGAATCTTTACGCCCACAGGTGGCGGTAATTGACAGTATTCAAACTCTTTATTTTGGGGCGTTAACTTCCGCACCGGGATCTGTCGCCCAAGTTCGCGAATGTACCTCCGCCTTGATGCAGGTGGCAAAACGGGAGAATATTACTTTATTAATTGTCGGTCATGTGACTAAAGAAGGAGCGATCGCTGGTCCGCGAGTTTTGGAACATTTGGTCGATACGGTGTTATATTTTGAAGGCGATCGCTATGCCTCCCATCGTCTCTTAAGATCTGTGAAAAACCGTTTTGGGGCAACCCATGAGATCGGTATTTTCGAGATGGTGGATCACGGTTTGGTGGAAGTGGAAAACCCCTCAGAATTGTTTTTAGGCAATCGCGACGAATTTTCCCCGGGTACGGCGACGGTGGTAGCCTGTGAAGGTACACGCCCGATTGTGGTGGAGTTACAGGCATTAGTTAGCCCCACCAGCTACGCTTCCCCGCGAAGATCGACTACCGGCATAGAATACAACCGATTACAGCAAATTCTCGCCGTTTTAGAAAAGCGCGTCGGTATTCCTTTATCGAAATTAGATGCCTATGTTGCCTCCGCAGGAGGGTTGGGAGTGGAAGAACCGGCGGCGGATCTGGGAGTTGCGATCGCTGTTGTCGCTAGTTTTCGCGATCGAGTCGTGGATCCGCGCACAGTCTTAATCGGGGAAGTGGGATTAGGCGGACAAGTGCGCTTGGTGTCGCAAATGGAACTAAGATTAAAGGAAGCGGCGAAATTGGGCTTTAAACGGGCGATTGTCCCCAGAGGTCAAGTTTATCCCGAAGATGTGGGCTTAGAAATTGTTCCAGTTGGCAAGGTAATCGAGGCAATTGTCGCCGCAATTCCCCCCCAGCAGCGCTTTGGGGAAGATATGGAAGAGGAGGAAGGGGAAGGGCAAGAATAACGGTACAATGCTAAAAAAGATTAAATTACTTGGGAGATTTTCACCATGTCTGTGTTAGCTGTTGCTGCTTTGGCGGGTTATCTGATCGTTTTTACCGGAATTGCCCTCGGTCTCTTTTTCGGTCTGCGCTCCGCTAAAATTATCTAGTATATAAACAGGAAAAAGCTTTAGTGATCGGTTTAACTGGTCACTATTGCCAATTCTAGGGGAAATAAAAAATGACTGTTATTCTAGACTTAAAAACTCTCTACGAAATTGATGATTCTCTCTGGTTAGAAGAAACTATCGAACTCTTGAAAGCGAAAAAATTTGACGCTTTAGATTTAGACAATTTAATCGAGGAGTTAGAAGACTTGGGGAACGAAAAAAGGTTTCGTGTTGCTAGTTTTTTACAGCAAATTATTAGACATTGTTTATTATTACAGTTTTGGACAAGGGAAAGAGAATATAATCAAGCTCATTGGCAAGCAGAGATAGTGAGTTTTAAAGATCAACTAAAACGTTATTTAACCACAAATCTTCGTAAATATCTAGAACAGGAATTTGAGCAAATTTATTTTGAGTCCGTGCGATACGTTCGTCAAAAAACCGATAATAAAGTCAACTTTCCTGATATTTGTCCCTACAGTTTAGAAGAACTTCTCGATCCTAATTGGCTACCACCTTACGAATAAAGGAGATGATAATGACTGTTATCCCCGACTTAAAAACTCTCTATGAGATTGATGATTCTCTTTGGTTAGAAGAAACTATAGAACTGCTCAAGGCTAAAAATTTTGAGGCTTTAGATTTAGAGAATTTAATCGAGGAGTTAGAAGACTTGGGAAACGAAAAAAAGTTTCGTGTTGCCAGTTTATTAGAGCAAATTATTCGTCATGCTTTGTTACTGCAATTTTGGACAGAGAAAAGAGCATATAATCAGGATCACTGGGAGTTAGAAATAGTCAACTTTCAAATTCAGCTAAAAAGATACTTAACCACCAATCTCCGTAATTATTTACAAAATGAATTAACTAACATTTATGAAGATGCAGTTTTCTTTGTCAGAAAAAAGACAAAAAATCAAGTTATTTTTCCCGATACTTATCCCTACAGTTTAGAAGAACTTCTCGATCCCAATTGGCTACCACCATACGAATAAAGGAAATGATAATGACTGTTATTCCCGACTTAAAAACTCTCTACGAAATTGATGATTCTCTCTGGTTAGAAGAAACTATCGAACTCTTAAAAGCGAGAAGATTTGACGCTTTAGATTTAGATAATTTAATCGAGGAGTTAGAAGATTTGGGAAACGAAAAAAAGTTTCGTGTTGCTAGTTTTTTACAGCAAATTATTCGTCATGCTTTGTTACTGCAATTTTGGACAAGGGAAAGAGAATATAATCAAAGTCATTGGGAATCAGAACTGGTAAATTTTCAAGATCAATTAAATACCTACCTAACGGCAAGTTTACGGAAATATTTAGAACAAGAATTTGATAATATTTATCAGAAGGCAACCCGTTATGTGAGAAAAAAGACAAAAAATCAAGTTATTTTTCCCGATACTTGTCCCTACAGTTTAGAAGAACTTCTCGATCCCAATTGGCTACCACCATACGAATAAAGGAGATGATAATGACTGTTATTCCCGACTTAAAAACTCTCTACGAAATTGATGATTCTCTCTGGTTAGAAGAAACCATCGAACTCTTAAAAGCGAAGAGATTTGACGCTTTAGACTTAGAAAACTTAATCGAGGAGTTAGAAGATTTGGGAAACGAAAAAAAGTTTCGTGTTGCTAGTTTATTAGAGCAAATTATTAGACATTGTTTATTGTTACAATTTTGGATAAGGGAAAGAGAATATAATCGTTCTCATTGGCGTTCAGAAATCGTCAATTTCAAAAACCAGATCGACACTTATTTAACTACTAATCTCCACAATTATCTCACTCAAGAATTACCTCGTATTTACCAGAAAGCTTTAAATTATGTTAGAGAAAAAACCGATAATCAAGTTAGTTTTCCTGGGGAATGTCCCTACAGTTTAGAAAATCTTCTTGATCTCGATTGGTTCCCCCCAGAAAATGAATAAAGGAAAAAATGAAATGCTGAAAAAGTTTCTACGTTGGCTGATTATTGGGGGAACCTTATTTTTTGTTCTCAGTAACCTTAAAAATAACTGGGATAACGTCACCTCAGTTAGAATTGAAAATCATGGCTGGTTATTTCTTTTCTTGGCACTTGTAACCACTGTTATCGCTCAAATTTGGGCAGGATGGGTGTGGACATGGATACTCAAAAGCTATCAACAACCGATTAAAACCTCCACAGGAATTGGCATCTATATGATTACCAATTTAGGAAAATATCTACCTGGTAATATCGGTCACTTTTATGCTCGCATCGTGGCAATTAATAAAGCAGGAAGTGATTGGGGAATCGCCAGTTTAAGCGTTTTATTAGAACTTTTATTGCTGGTGTGTGCAGCCTTAGCCATAGCAGTTATTGGTAGTGGTTTAGGTTGGATGAAATCTAGCTCAAGTCTAGGGATACAGATATTAGTTTTAGGATTAATTTTAATCAGCATTCATCCCAAATTTTTAAATTATCCTCTCAAAATCCTTAGCCAAAAGAAAAAGATTGCTCAAGAACCTGTTTATCTAAATAAATATCCTCTCGTCCCTCTCTTGGGTGAAACTGGATTTTTATTGTGGCGCGGTGCGGGTTTTATTTTAGCTTGGATGGTGTTAAAAATGATTACCCCCGCTCAGATTTTACCCCTCTTAGGAACCTTTAGTTTTGCTTGGTTATTGGGTTTAGTTGTCCCCGGAGCGCCGGGGGGATTAGGAGTGTTTGAAGCTACAGCGATTGCACTTTTTGACACAGAAAAATTTCCCGCCGCTAACGTACTTGTCACCGCTGCTATCTATCGTTTAATTAGCATTCTCTCCGAAGTCATTGCCGCCGGAATCGGGACAAAATTAGTTAAAGATAAAGCCAAGTTTTTTGGTTAGCTTAAGGATATTATTCGGGTGTGTTAGGCCAGTATAATGCACCCGGAAGAAAAGTTTTTATCATTGTTAAGCGAAGATAATTTTCTCAACTCCTAACATCTATCTCCTCACTCCTAAATTCTGATGTAACATAGGATCAATAATCAGCAAAAACATGGATACTCCCACCTAGAGAGGCCGAAAAAATGACGATTGCCAAAAGCGACGAAACTGCCACCTCTCCGGCACTGATAGAAGAAGATTTCGAGGACTTCTGGGAACCCCCCCCACCCCCCACAGACTTAATTTTTGATGATGGTGAACCTTTGGAAAGCAACCGACACCGCATTGCCATGAATGTCTTGATTCGCTCCCTACAGCAGGGTTACGGCGAACGAGACGACTTCTACACCGGTGGCAATATGTTTATTTATTTCAGCCGTGAACAAGCCAAAAATCGCGATTTTCGCGGGCCAGATTTCTTCGCTGTCCTCAATGTCGATGGTACGAGAGAGCGACAGGGTTGGGTAATTTGGGAAGAAGAGGGACGTTATCCTGACGTTATCGTGGAATTAACCTCTCCTAGTACCGCTAAGACTGATAAAGTGCGAAAAAAGGCAATTTATGAGGGAACCTTCCGCACGCCAGATTATTTCATCTACGATCCTTTCGATGGCAATTCTTTACAAGGATGGCATTTAGGGTCAGACCAACGCTACCATTCCTTAGAACGAAACGAGCGCGGCTGGTTATGGTGCGAAACTTTAGGCTATTGGTTGGGAACTTGGGAAGGCACTATTGACCGAGAAACGGCAATCTGGGCAAGATTTTATGACTCGGAAGGCAATTTAATCCCCTTGCCAGAAGAAGCAGCCCAGGAGCAAGCGGCTGCAGCACAGGAGCAGGCGGCTGCAGCACAGGAGCAGGCGGCTGCAACACAAGAGCAATTAAATGCTACTCAGCAAGCTCTGGAAGCGGAAAGACAGCGTTCTCAACGGCTGGCAGCTCGTTTGCAGGAAATGGGGATAGAGCTATAGTATAGCTGTATTTGTTTAGGTGAGGAGGTAAACTGCTCCTGTTCCTCCTCGCTCAAAGTCGGTTAATTTCTCCTTTCACGGTTGAGGGAGCCTGTAATCCCAGTCTATTTGAAATCTAGCTCGACATCTGTTTGCTGCTGTGATCAGCTTTTGACCAGTGAGTAATTATTGATCAGAGTTTTCTTGGATTCTTTCTTAAACAGTAAACAGTGAACTGAAAACTCAAATTTGATAACTGATAACTGATAACTGATAACTGATAACTGTCTCAACTAGGAAATTTATTTGGCACGACTACTTATATGTCTAATCTATCTTTGGGCGCACAACCTCCTCTAGAATTTATACCCCCTGACCTTAATCTCTTGCTTTTAAAGGGATGTCAAATCTTTTTACCTCTCTGGTTACAAACTCAAACCAACTTAGGAGAAATTTCCGCCGCTAATCTAGAAACTTTAATCACATTTTATCAAAAAAGTCAAGAGAAAAAAGTCCGTTTACTGCTTGCCTTTCGTCATCCCAGTATTAACGATCCCTACTGTATGGCCTATCTTTTGTGGAAATTAGTACCCAAAAAAGCCCAAGAGTTAGGAATAAAATTAAACACTCCAATTCACGCTCATTTTATGTACGATCGAGGGATTCCTTTATGGGCGGGAGAAAGGGTAGGATGGTTATATTCTAAGTTAGGTGGCACACCAATTCAACGGGGAAAAGCTGATTTAATCGGATTGCGTTCGGCTCGTCGTTTATTATTAGAAGGAGATTATCCTTTAGCCGCCGCTCCGGAAGGGGCAACTAACGGACATAATGAGCTTGTGAGTGCGATTGAACCGGGTATTTCTCAATTGGCTTTTTGGGGGGTGGATGATGTCAGAAAAGCTAAACAAGAGCAAGAAGTAATTATTTTACCTATTGGTATTCAGTATTTTTATCTGACTCCAGTGTGGCAAGAAATCGAGCGAATTTTAACTAATTTAGAAACCGATAGCGGTTTAAAAACAATCCCAAATTTATCCCTAGAAGAAAAGGTTTTATACGAGCGTCTTTTTCGTTTAGGAGAAAGATTATTATCCTTAATGGAGGATTTTTATCGAGATTTCTACTATCAATCTTTGCCTGTAGTGCCTGCCAATGGTGATGATCCAAATGAAACCCTAGCCAAACGTTTAGCCAATTTATTAGATGTGGCCTTACAAACCGTAGAAAAGTATTTTAATCTTTCTCCTAATGGTAATGTAATTGATCGCTGTCGTCGTTTAGAACAAGCAGGATGGGAACGCATTTATCGGGAAGAATTAAAACCCACTCATTCTATTTCTCCCCTTGAATTAGGATTAGCTGATCGCCTGGCCGATGAAGCTAATTTAAAAATGTGGCACATGAGAATTGTCGAAAGTTTCGTCTCAGTAACTGGTTATTATGTCAAAGAAAAACCCACCGTAGAAAGATTTGCTGAGACAATTTTATTACTCTGGGATTTAGTGACAAGAATTAAGGGAGGTAATCCCTTTTTCCGTCCCCAAATTGGTCAACAAAAAGCGATAATAACTATCGGTGAGCCTATTTCCGTATCCGAGCGCTATGCCGATTATAAAAGCGATCGACGCTCGGCCGTAGCACAATTAACCCAAGATTTACAAACCAGTTTAGAAAGTTTAATTATTCATCAGTAGATAATTAATATCAAAATGTTTTAATTTTTTATCCTATCTATGAGTAAATATAAAACTTTGCATATCAAAGAATCTATCTCTCTTTTAAAAGTCTATCTGCTAGAGGCAGAAAAAACTCAGCCGATACAAGCATTGATTGACTTTAAAACATCTCAGTCTGATAATATTAGACAGTTTGCTCAATTTTCAGATTATAGCTATAGCACATTATACAAATGGTTTAGGCGTTATCGTCAGCAAGGAATTAGAGAATTTATCAAAATTAATCCTCTAGAATCAACCATTGGAGAAACATTAATTAATCGAGACGGTGAAGTTATTTTTTACCAAGAAATATTCAATGATAAACAAAGTGAATATTTGCTAAATATTTTGCAAAATGAGATAGCTTGGCGACAGGATTATATAAAAATGATGGGGCAAACCTTACCTCTACCTCGATTAACTGCTTGGTATGGCGATTCAGATAAATCCTATACTTATTCAGGAATTAATATGAATCCTCTTGCTTGGACAGATACCTTATTATATATTAAAGAGAGAGCGGAAACTCTAGCAGGTACGAAATTTAATAGCGTGCTTCTGAATTTTTATCGAGATGGTCGAGATAGCGTCGCTTGGCATAGTGATGATGAACCAGAATTAGGCAAAAATCCAGTTATTGCATCGGTTAGTTTTGGCAGCACAAGAAAATTTTCACTTAAACATAAACAGGAGGAAGATATTATCAATCTTGAGCTAACATCAGGTAGTTTGCTAATCATGCGCGGAGCAACTCAACGCCACTGGTTACATCAATTACCCAAAACTAATCACAATATTTCTGCGAGAATTAATCTTACTTTTAGGAATATTATCTAACTATGAACGAACTTAACAATTTATACCACTTAATTATCGAAAATTTAATTGATCTGAATAGATTACAGGGAAAAAGTCTTAGTATTAAATCTTACTTACAATCTTTGCAACCTGATGTTAAACGACTAAGAAGTAGTTTTCATACTAATCATGTAAGTGTAGATTATTCTAATTATAACACTCAGGCTGCTTACTTACTGGCTTACTATCCTCATTATGTAGAAATGACTTATAGAGTTTTGGAAAGCTTGCAAGAAAAAGACCCCAGCTTGATGCAGCTAGTTTTTGATAAAAAACATCTCAAAGTTTGTTTATTTTGCGCGGGTGCTGCACCTGAAGCTCTTGGTTTATTAAGTTTTTTACGACAATTTTACCCAGAAGTAAAATCGATAGTTATCTATTCCTACGACCTATATTCTGATACTTGGCGAATCAGTCAAGACATCACTAAAAATATAATCAACAATTGCTTTAAAGACTATCATTTTGCTCTCCTCAGTCATCATTTAGATATAAATCAAATTGATTCTTTTTTTTCAATAGTTAGTAATATAAAAGACAGCAGTATTTTCATGTTTCAAAACTGTTTAAATGAATTTGGAAAAAATGATAAAGATTTAAAAACAATACTTGAAAACATGAAATTCTTATCAGAAAATATGCCTAGCCATAGCTTTATGTTTATAAACGATTTGAGATTATACACTCAAGTTAACAGAATTATAGATAGTATTATTAGTATAATTAATGATTTAAATAAAACGAACTTTGATGATTACAATGAACAAGCATTTTTGATCAATAAGAGTATGGAAGAAACTTTCAAATCATCAATCGCCATTTCTGATAATGTAACGAAATATTTATTAACGGGTGCGAACAACTTAATTCCCAGAAAAATAATTAATTATAATTATCTTAGCGTTTACAAAATTTTCACGAAAGAAAACAAGCTATTTGAACAAAGTATTGATAATAAATATATCGATTTGTTAGAACAATTTAACCGACTACAAACTAAGTTTAATAGTTTTGATGTTAAGCTAGAACAGTTATTAGCTGTTGAAAGTAATTATTTAAAAATTTCTGAGATTGTAGAATCCTATGATCAAAAATTAGAGGAATTTCAGACAACCTTGCAAAAGCAAAAAGATACAATACAAGCTGATTTAGAAACTTTTAAATCTCATCTGCAAAATCTTGAGACTAAGAACTCGAAACAAAAAATTAAGTTAGAGGAAATTGAGCGCAGACTGAATCGTTTTCAGGAAGAACGAAAAAACTTAACACGCCAACTAGAGAGAAATCGCAAAGCCGTTATATTCGCCATCTTAATTGGCTTGCTAGGGGTTATTTTAGGAGTTATTGCTCTATTTCGATGAAAATAATAGACAATAATTAGGTTTTGCTGAAAAAGTTTGTTGTTGGAGTCAGTTATCAGTTATCAGTTATCAGTTATCAGTTATCAGTTATCAGTCATCAGTTATCAGTTCTCAGTTCACTGAGAAAACACCCCACACCCCACACCCCACACCAGGAAAAACTTTTTCAGCAGACCCTAGTATAGGAGATAGTACGGGAATCTGGAAAAACTCAATACCGAAAACCCTACCCCGGTCAGACAATCTTTTATCTATCCTAAAAGTGTAGAGATAAACCAACATCTCTAGCGTTAAGAAAACTTCGGAGGTGACTTATATGGCACTTATACGCTGGGAACCTTTCAGAGAAGTAGAAAGCCTACAGAAAGAAATGAATCGCTTGTTGGACCGTATTGTGCCGACTGATGTAGGCAATGGCGAAAAAGTGGGGTTATCCTTCATCCCGGCGGCGGAAATGACCGAAACGCCAGAGGCAGTTCAGCTTAAACTGGAAATACCCGGTATGGAAGCCAAAGACCTCAACGTGGAAGTAACAGCCGATAGTCTGACCATTAATGGTGAAAGAAAATCGGAAATTAAAACCGAAGAAGAAGGATTTACCCGCACTGAATTCCGTTATGGTAAATTCCATCGGGTTATTCCTCTACCGGTTCAGGTTGATAACACTAACGTGGCTGCTGAATACAAAGATGGTATTCTCAATCTCACCCTCCCGAAAGCGGAAGAAGAAAAAAATAAAGTGGTGAAAGTGTCCATCAGTCCTGCCATTGCTCAATGATATAGCACTCATTGTCCGGTCTTAAGCGAAAGAGTTGACCTAGTCTGATTAAACCGAAGCGGGAGTATTAAATCATACTTCCGCTTTTAGCTTCTTAACCCTTTAACTTAAAACTTCTAACACTGCTTGGGGTGATAATTTATCTTTAAACCAGATAACCTGAGCGGGTAGATTTTGAAATTTAACTCCGGCTTTTTCTAGATTTAACCGTTCCGATACGGCTAAAATTAGATTATTTGCTTGGGCCGATTTAACCTGTAAAAATTTCTTTTGTAGGTATTCTGGTCGCCAATAACCAACAATTTCGAGGAGGAAAACGCGACCATCGGGATGCACTAAACGGAAATCGGGAATCATCACTCCTCCGGGTAAAGGCACTAAATCTACTTCCCTTTCTAACTGCCATTCAGTTTTTAACTGTAACCAACGTTTAGCAAAAGATTCCTCTAACATACTATCGTAGGGTTTACCCGGGGAATAGTGGGACACCAGACCACAGTTATCCTCTAAATTGAACTGTTGTTTTTTAATAGTTCCTGTATAGGAATCTTTATACTGTAATTGTGCCTTCAAATTCCAGTGAGTAACATGGAGTAAGGCAGGAATTAATTTAGCGATTTCAATGCCATAACGACTATTAGCTTTAAATAAACTGGTGGGACCATCGATAGTAATAGTAAATCCCGTGTCGGCATCCCCTTCGATATAAGTCATTAAACGAAATAGTTTTAGATAGCGAAAGAGATATTTATATTCCCCCGGATCATTGCGATGGACGTTGATGATTAAATAACTGGCCCGATAAAAAATCCCTTGAATTTGCGAGAGGTTAAAACGATGAATTAAGTTTTCGGGGGTGGGAGCATCAAATTGAGTGAGAATTTTATTCTCCGCTAAATCAGCATAGAGTCCTTTTTCTAGAGCTACTGGAAAAATTTCTTGATTTAATTCTTGGCTGAGTTGCTGGGCAATTTTTTCCAGAATTAGCGATCGATTTTGGGGAATAGGAACAAAGTTAGCCGCTTGTTCAAAAACTCTTTTTCTTAATTCCTGTGGTTCTAAGGGACTAATAATCTCAAAGTTGGCAAAATGATTGGTTAATAGGTGAGCAAATCCCCGTTTAATTTTATAATCGGGACTGTCTCCCTCCAAGATTAGGAGTTTTTGGCTTAATTCTCCCTTAGTTTGACCGATACTTTCCTGAAAACAGCTGATTTGTTCTTTGGCGATCGCCAGATAATCGGCAGCGATCGGTAAGCGTTTGGGAACAATTGTCTCGCCATTTTGACGGGAAATCAATAAATCGGTCGGTAACATGGCAAGCTAGAGAAGAATAGTCAGATGGGGAGAGGTGGGACGACAAGGAAAGGTCGAAACCCCAAAAATCCCCCGATTCTAACTATTTTGGTCGATATAACGCTCTAAATCCTCGATCACACGGGTTAATTCTGCTTCTGTGGTTAAGCGCAGGCGATCATCGCGAACCGTTAACAAAACTTTAGCCGAAAAAGGATTCGGATAAATATTGGGATTACAAAACACTTCCAGAAACACATCACCAGTGTGCTGATATTCCAGCGGTTTTTGGGGTTGGGGTTTACCCCCACTAGCGGCATTACTGGCGATCGCTTTCAGTCGATCGAGTAAAATGTTAATTTCCCTTTGCAAATCCAGAGCAGCACTGGGACTGAAACGAAAAGTAACGGAACCTTGCAAGAGATTAAGAGTTAAAGGAATCATCGAAGAAATCAGGTTAAGAGAAAGCCTGCAGCTAATTATATTAATTTGGGGAAATTTGGGGAAATTAGGTTTTGGGGGATGGTTCAGCCAACAGTAATCAGTCAGGTTCTTCGTTACTAGGTCCGGTTCGATCGGGTGATCGCTAAATCATCCCTTATAACCCCGTCCATTGCATAAGCAGGAACCGAAAGGCCATCAGTGAACTGATAACTCACCACTGATAACTGATAACTGATAACTGATAACTGAAGTTACCGACGCGGAACGAGATTAATCCGGCCTTCGTCCATTTCATCCATGAGTAACTCGAGGGCCTCGTAATCCACATCAGAAACGTAGCCAAGACGACCGAGGAGTTCACTGATTCCGTTCTCGATTTCTGGGGTGATTTGACGATAATATAGGGCTTTTTCCACTAATTGGCGGATAGTCGGCTGGGTATCCACAATTTCCTTACTCTAGCTCAATAAATCTAGTTTCTGTATCCTGCTTTACTTTATTTTAACAAAAATACCGATAGAATAGTGGGTTATCATCAGTTATTCGGGATTAGAGCTTAAACCTAACGACTTTCCCCTAGTGTTCACCCTAATAAGCCTTGATGACTGTTTCTCTTTACTGCCCAGATTATGAGGTTAACCTAAAACCAGTTCCTCCCTACAGGGGTCAAGATTAAGAAAAGATTAATCTTTTCAAGAGAGAGGAAATTTATCAAGACCGGGGTTGCAAAATCAGAAAGTTAGGACATAATAGCGGTATCTGATTTCTAGTTAAAAGGTTCATTTATGAATTTCAAAGCCCAGCCATGAAAAGTCCCGTAAAAGTCCCAGAAATTGCTCTATTTGAGCCAAGTGGCTATATTACCGCCGCTAACGTCCTAGAATTTCAAGAGCAGCTCACCAATCTGGTTAACCGGAGTCGCTCTATCACTTTTCTCGTGGATATGAGTAGGGTGGAATTCCTCGACAGCGCTGGATTAATGGCTTTAGTTACCGTCTTTCGTCTGGCTCAAAGTCAAGAAAAATCCCTCAATATCTGTTCTATTCCACCTTCAGTCAAGATTATCTTTGAATTAACCCAACTGGACAGGGTTCTCTCGATTTTCCCTAGCCGTGCTGACTTTGATGCTGTTATCACCCTCCCCCAAGCGGCGTAAGCCGACAAAATAGGGTTTCTCGCCGTAATTTCTTGGCTGCACTCTCAATTCTACCGATAAATCACCTCTTGACCGGATAGATTCCCATTTATATAACCCACTCCTCATGACAACAATTTTTCTCAAGGAGAGCCATTATACTGCTGAGATGGCTCTCCTCCTGTTTGGATATTATCTCTAGGGACAAACTACTCTACACTTGTTCGGAGCAGCTCACAAAAGACTGTCTGTTAAGAAATTCCATGACTTTAGTGATGACAGGGGGGAAGGGGGGCAAGATGGTAGATAGGTAATGAGTAGTAATTTCCTAGAATCCATGACAGTCAACAATCTCCAGTATGCTTATTTTCCCGGTTGTGTCGCCCAAGGTGCCTGTCGGGAACTATATCTATCCACGGCAGCCCTGACGGAAGCTTTGGGGATTAATTTAGTCGAACTCAAAAAAGCTGCCTGTTGTGGTTCGGGAACCTATAAGGAAGATTCGCAACTCTTGGAAGATGCCGTCAATGCGCGCAATATTGCCCTAGCAGAAGCCCTCAATTTACCCCTGTTGACTCACTGTAGCACCTGTCAAGGGGTGATCGGTCATGTGGATGAGCGCTTGAAGGAAGCAAAGCATAATAATCCCAATTATGTTGAGGAAGTTAATAATTATTTACAGAAAGAACATTGTTCCCCCTACCAAGGTACGACGACGGTTAAACACCTACTCTGGGCAATTGTCGGCGATTATGGCTTAGATAATCTGGCGGCCAAGGTGATTCGTCCCTTATCAGGCTTAAATTGTGCCGGTTTTTATGGTTGTTATCTCCTGCGGGCCCAGGATACTCTCCCCTACGATAATCCTTTTCAGCCGGAATCCCTAGAAAATGTCTTTCGAGCGGTGGGAGCAAATCCGATTTATTATCAAGGACGCACTCAATGCTGTGGTTGGCCCCTGTCCAGTTATGCCACCACCCAATCGTTCCAAATGGCAGGAAAACACATTTTAGAGGCCATGGCAGCGGGGGCCGATTGTTTAGTCACCCCTTGTCCTTTATGCCATCTTAATCTTGATTCCCGACAACCGGAAGTGGCAAAAGTGATCGGTCGAAGTTTAGGTTTACCTGTACTACATTTTTCCCAATTAGTCGCTTTAGCGGTGGGAGTCAGTCCCGATCGTTTAGGATTAGATCGACACATCGTTTCCACTAAATCCCTCTTAAAGAAATTGGGGTTTTAGAACTCAATCAGGAGTGTTAGCAATGGATTGGTTAAAAAGAATTTTTGGCTTAGATAAACCGGCAGATGCCGCTAGTGCGATCACAGGTAAAGCCGCTGCTGCGGGTATTCCCCCCGAAAGAGTCGGATTAGACGGAAAATACGACGAAAGCGGCCTAGCTAAACGAGTAGTTTTAGCTTTTGACGAGACACCGGATTTAGCTGATGAAGACAAATTGTGGGTCGCTCAAACTGGTGGTAAAGTTGTACTAAAAGGCAGGGTTTCCCATCAGGCGACTTTAAATAAAATGGTAGCAATTGCCAGTAAAGTCCATGGGGCAACCAGCGTCGATACCAGTCAAGTAACTATTGGGTGAAGTCGAACGGCTGTATTCCCCGTGAAAATTAACCACTGAGTAGGTGGATTGGCATTTTTTTGTCCCTAGGTTGTTGTTAGGTCATTGCCGGCTGATTAATCATGGTTAAATGTTAATCGGCTTTTCCTTTTAGGGAGACAAAACCGGGCCTATGGGAATTACTATTGTTACTATTTTGCGGGGTATGAAAACGATTTCTCAGTTCGGGGGGAGTGGGTAAACCCTGTTTCATTTCCGCCACTTTTAAGAGGATCAAATACTCATAAAAAGCTTGCAGAGTACACCAAGCAAAACCAGCTTTACCATCGAGAATTCCCGCTAGGATAAAATACATATAAAACCAACGAAGCAAGGGACGAAAAGGCAATCGTAGGGATAAATCTTTTAAAGCTCTCCGTCTATCTACTTCGGTTTCACCAAAAAATAAATTTTTCCAACTAACACCCCCGTTAGCCAACTGATGTAGGGTTTCTGCTGCTTCATCGGTAGAATAACGATTGTGTTTTTCAATCCAACGACTTAAACCCTTACTACAGGTATAGTGGGGATAGGTTTCTTCTAAAAAAGAGGTTTTTCCTCGACATTCTTCCCTTTCCGTGTGACCATAATCGCTAAACCAGACTTGATCTTTTCTAAATAGACGCATTTGATAACGGGGATACTGGGTGCTGCGACGAATCCAAGTTCCCATAAACATAACTCTTTCGGCCACATAAAAACCAGTAAATTCTGTCTGTTGCGTGGCACTCAGACATTCTGCATACAGTTGGGGTGTCATCCTTTCATCTGCTTCGAGAATATAAACCCAATCGTATTTAGTCTCGATATTTTCTAACATCCAAGTTCTTTGTTTACCATGACTTTCAAATTGATGCTGAATCACGCGCACTGGATAACGAGAAGCAATCTCTACTGTTTGATCGCTACTGTAGGAGTCAACCACAATCACATCATCGGATAGAAGTGCCGATTCTACACAGGCGGCAATATCAATTTCTTCGTTATAGGTGAGAATGTAAATGGAAAACATGGATATAATATGGTGTTTGATTATACGCAAACCGATCGGGCAGTAGTCCTATTTTGTACCAGAAAAAGCGGAACAAAAACCCATGTTATGCCAGAAACTTTCTCAAAACTACTAGACTGAGCCTATTCTACCCTTGATCGCCATTTTGTCAATATTCTTTAAGTATTACTTGAAAAATTCTTTACCTGAGCTGACAGCGACCGGCGATGAGCTATTCCCCGCCATGAGATAATAGACGGTGCTTTATCTCTCCAGTAATTTTCGATGACTGCTGTTTCCGAGTGTTTTCGTTCTCTCCGTTCCCAGGGGAATTGTGCCTTGATTCCCTTTATTACTGCCGGTGATCCCGATTTATCTACTACTGCCCAAGCTTTACGCATTTTAGACCGGGCAGGGGCTGATCTGATCGAGTTGGGGGTTCCCTATTCCGATCCTCTTGCGGATGGTCCGGTTATTCAAGCGGCAGCCACCCGCGCTTTAAATCGGGGTGTCAAGTTGGAAGATGTGCTAGAAATCGTCAAAAATGCTCAAGGAGAGGTGAAAGCTCCGATTATTCTGTTTACTTACTATAATCCTATCTATCATCGCGGGATAGATGTCTTTTTAGACCAAATTAAAGCAGCCGGGGTGAGTGGTTTGGTGGTTCCCGATTTACCCCTAGAGGAAGCGGAAAGTCTGCTGCAACCGGCTGCCGCTAAGGGAATTGAAGTCATTTTATTGGTAGCGCCTACCAGTCCCCCGGAACGAATACAAGCGATCGCCCGGCAATCCCAAGGTTTTATTTATCTGGTTAGTGTCACGGGAGTGACGGGAATGCGGAAGCAAGTGGCCACCAGAGTGGAGGAATTGCTCGATTCTATCCGTTCTGTCACCGATAAACCCGTCGGGGTAGGATTTGGCATTTCTGACGCGACACAGGCGCTACAGGTGAAAAACTGGGGTGCTGATGCGGTAATTGTCGGCAGTGCCATGGTTAAACGTTTGGCCGATAATTCCCCCGGCGATGGTCTAAAATCCCTCGAAGAACTTTGCCGTAGTTTAAAACAGGCGATTCGTTGACATCCTCACCGCCGTAAACGGACGGTGATTCCCAAACCTCACGATTTGGGTTTCTGCTTCTTTCCCGAAGGATTTTTCGCACCTGCCTTAACAGATTTACTCTGTTCTGGTCTTATGGTCGCTCGACAGACTGACACCGCAAGCCCTGCGGCCAAAATATTTTTACT
>NZ_JAQMSY010000168.1:0-22326 GCF_028329095.1 Microcystis sp. CS-574 | reverse complement strand
CCACACCCCACACCCTACACCCCACACCCCACACCCCAATTCATAATTCATAATTCATAATTCCCACACCCCACTTGCGTCTAAGGTTAAACTTTAATTCCTAGTACCTGTGTATGGGTTCCCCGCGCTTGGGTGACACCGATGGTTCTTTCCGATGCTTCAATCATCGGCCGACGCAAACTAACAACAATAAATTGCGCTTGTTGTGCTTGTTTTTGAATCATTTTGGCCAATTTCTCCACATTTGCCCCATCTAAAAACATATCCACTTCATCAAACGCATAAAAGGGAGAAGGACGATATCTTTGTAGGGAAAAAATAAAGCTTAAAGCGGTTAAAGATTTTTCACCTCCAGACATGGAACTTAATCGCTGTACTGGTTTTCCTTTCGGATGGGCCACCAGATTTAAGCCACCATTAAAGGGATCATTTTCGTCTTCTAGTTGTAAGTAACCGTCGCCATCGGACAGGGTGGCAAATATACTCTTAAAGTTTTCGTTAACGGCAGTAAATGCTTCCTGAAAAGCATTAAATCTGAGGGTGGTAAAGTTTTCTATGCGTAAAAGTAGTTCGGTTCTTTCTCCTTCTAGAGTTTGCAGTTTTTCTGATAGTTCATCTAATCTCTCTTTGGTTTTTTGGTGTTCTTCTAAAGCTAACATATTCACAGGTTCTAAAGCTTCCAATTTCTTTTGTAACTGCCGAATATCGCTTTGAATTTTCTCGAAATCTCGCTCGCTTTCAGGAATTTCAGGCAAGGGATTGGGTAAGTCGCTTTCTAGTTGACTAATTTCTGTCTGTAAAGTGGTTAGTAATGCTTGTCTTTCTTCTTGATTGTTGACCAACTTTTCTGATTGCCAGATAGCCTGTTGTTGTTGGTTTTGTTGTTGTCGCAAAACTGTCTCTAATTGGTCTCTTTTTTGCTTGGTTTCCCCTAGTTGTCGGGATAATTGCTGTAAAGCTTGATTGATTTCTAAAATATGGTGATCAAGTTTTTCTATCTCCAGATTACCGATATTTCTTTGATTAACTGCATCGGTGATTATCTTGTCAATCTCAATAATTCTATCCGCAGACTCTTGACTTTTTTCCTCTAGTCTGATCTGTTGATTTTGTAGGTCTTTTAACTGTTCGCGGACTGTAGCGAGGTGATTTTCTTGGGTTTGTAACTCTAATTCTTGAGCGCGAATTATTCCCTGTACCTGTTGCCATTCGCTATGGGTATGATTGGCCTCTAAAGCAGTTAATTTCTCCTGTTCTTGCTGTAAAGATAACTCTAACTCAGGAATTTCTCTGGTTAATACTTCTAACCGTTGACGAGAAATAGTCATTTCCTCTTGCTGTCCCGATAATTGACGGGTTAAATCCTCTTTTTCTGTGGTTAAACGTTGTAAATCCTTGCTTAATTGTTGTAGAGATAATTGATTTTCCCGATGACTTTGACGGGTTTCGGTTAACTGTTGGGTTAACTGACTGATAAGATTATTAACTTGAGTAATTTTTTCTTCGTTGCGGGTAAGAATGCGATCGATTTCTGCTAATCTTTCCCGTAGAGATTCCGCTTCACTAGACTCCTTCGGAGAAATTTTACCAAAACGCAGCCCCGATCGCGTCGGTTGGCTGCCTCCGGTCATAGCGCCAGTCATCTCTAATAACTCGCCATCCAAAGTAACGATGCGATATTGATTGATATAATAACGGGCAGAATCTATATCCTCGAAAACCACGGTACTGCCAAAAATATAGTTAAAAACCTCCCGATACTGGGATTGAAACTTAACTAAATTCACCGCTAAATCCAGATAACCCCGCGCATGACGCAGAGAGGAAATATCCTGGGGACGGGGAGGACGAATTTTATTCAGGGGTAAAAAAGTGGCCCTACCGATGCGACGCTGTTTTAGCAAGGCAATTCCGGCAGCCGCAACGCTATCATCTTGGACGACTACATGACCTAAACGACCTCCAGCGGCGATTTCCAGAGCAATTTGATAACGTTCTTCTACTTCGCCCAATTGTGCCACTAATCCGCAGATTCCGGGCAAATCTGACTGTAATAATATTTGAGTGGCATAGGTTCCCTGGGCCTCCTGTTGCGCTTGCTTGGTCGCTTCCAGTTTATCTAATTCCCTCTGTTTGTCCCGTTGTTCTTTTAGCAGACGTTTTTGGGTGTCCTGACTGATAACGCGATTTTGTTCAGCAATGGTGAGTTTTTGGGCTAAATTTTGGATATCTGGTTCTGATTGATTAATTTTTTGTAATATTTCTTGACTTTCTTCTGTTTTTGTGCTAATAACTTGCTCTAATTCTTGCAGACGTTGACCAGCTTCTACTATATTAGTTTGCAATCGATCGCATCTTTCGGTCAATTGGGCCCGTTGGCTACGGTAGGGGTTTAATTGTTCCTGAAGACGGGTAATATTGCGGGAAAGGTCACTTTGTTCTTTTACCCAAGCTTCTGACGCTTCCGCGAGACTACTTGCTTGCAGACGATGGTTTTCTAGGGTTTCCCTTGCGGTTTGGGTTGTCCGTAGGAGATTTGGTAAAATTTCAGTTTCTAAACGGCTTTTTTGGGCAGTAATCTGGTTTAATTCGCGATTATAGCGATTAATTTCCTCTAAAAGTCTGGTTTTCTGTGCCTGAGATTCTTTTTCGAGGTTTTCTAACTCTTTTTGTCGTTGTTGCTGTTGTTGTCGTTTGGCCTGTTGACTCGCTAATCGGGAAGTCAGGGACAGGTGTTCATCTTCCCCAAAAGCTTTAACCTGTTGATTGAGTTTCTCTAATTCTTGACTATTTTGGGCGATTTGTTGGGATAAATTGGCGATAGTTTCCGTTAAAACCTGTTTTTCCCTTTCCCCAGCTTGAATTTGTCCTTGTACTTGCTGGCAGCGCTGCTGGAGATTTTGCCAATGGAGGACAATTTCCCATTGTTGTTTTTCTTGGACTTGGGCCTTGAGTTTTTGGTATTTTTCGGCTTTAATGCGATCGAGTGCTAATTTCTCCAGAGATTTTTGCAATTCTGTGGCAATAATTTGGCAGCGTTCTTCCCTTTCTTTAACCGAATCGATATTCTCCTTAGTTTTCTCAATTTTGCGGTCAAATTCGGCTACTCCTGCCAATTCGTCGATAATTTCCCGTCTTTCCTTAGCATTCATGCTGATAATTCGGGTTACGTCTCCCTGTAACACCACGTTGTACCCTTCGGGATAGATGCGTAAACGGTTTAATTGGTCGTGAAGTTCACTAACCGTACAGGTTTCCCCATTGATATAGTAGGTAGAAGTATAGCTGCCCCCCTTAGCCACTTTTAAGCGCCGGGAAACCGTCCAATCCCTATCGGTTGCGTCGGGAATATCGGCAATATCAAAAGTCACCGAAACACTCGCTTCTGAGCTATGACGTTGACTGTTATAGCTATGATTGACTAAATCTGGTAATCTTTCGGCCCGCATTCCCTTGGAAGTAGCTAATCCCAAGCAAAATAGCAATGCGTCAAGGATATTCGACTTTCCCGAACCATTTGGACCAGAAACCACCGTAAACCCCGGTAAAAAGGGTATAGGAGTCGTTCCCCCGAAGGATTTGAAGTGTGAGAGTTCGACCTTTTTGATGTAAACCATGGCAATAAGCAAAAAGTAGGCAAGCTATCAGCTGTCAGCTGGAATCGATAAGGGATAACTCCGGTTTATCCTTGACAATATCCTCAGACTTGACCGGAGATGAGTTTGATTAGTTGCGTAGTTGGAAAATTTTATGACAACACCCTTATAGAAAAATATAGCTGATAGCCCCCTTAGATGGCTTGAATCCATTCCTTGACTTGGTACTCTGTCCAGATGCCATTTTGCCAGTAGGGATCCGCTTCGATTAATTCTCGCACTTCTGACTCGCTGGCTGCCTGATAAATTGCGAAAACTTGGCTTAAATCTGCCGTTGGTCCGATAGTAACGAGAATTCCCCGTTCTTTCTGTTGATTTAATCCCTCTAGATGCGCTTGACGATAGGGTGCGCGTTTTTCCAGCACATTTTCACAATAACTACCCCAGACAACAAATTTCGGCATATTTGACCTGTACTCTCTTGATCTGTTGCTATTTTACGATCGAATCGTCAATCAGACTCAATCGATATAGTGCGATACCGAAGGCACTGCATAGCAGATCACCGATCTTGTCGGGTGGGTTATTAACGCAGCTAAAATTAAAGCTTATAGGATAACAACTTCTCGGCTAAAACTGATAAATTTAAACTATTTAAAATACGGGTTTTTATCGGTCGTTTTTCATCCCAAAATATTAAGGATGAATAAAATTCTCTGCCTAGGGAAGAATTGAGAAGCTGTAAAGTTTTTTGAGCGGTATCTAAATCATCGAAGCTTAGGAAGTAAACGGTATCATCGAAAATAACGGGTTGATTTTGATATGGTAATATAAGGTTAAAATTCAGTTTTTTATAAAGTCCAGAAATGGCAATTTTAAAAGGTGAGAAGCTGTAAGAACCCACGCCAAATATGCAAAAGTCTGGCTGATTTTGATAAATTTTGCTCTTTCTGTCTAGAAAATAATTTTTATGATTAACTAAATATTGCCAAGTTTTTGGTGCTATATCGCGTATATTTTCTGTAGATTCACCGATAAACTTCTGAGTTACTAAAATGTATTTATTGATAACCTTTAGGCGATTTTGTGCCACATCTGAACCTTTCAGGAGAGGATAAAGATAGGTGGGTTCAAGATCAACGACTTCCTTTAAACCATTGAGAAAAATTCCATTAACTAACTGTAATTCCATTACTTTTGAGCAATCATGTTTAATTCCTGAACGCCATTTTTCTTGAGGATGCCGATGATATAAATATTTTAATCTAGTAAAAGAATTTAAATCTCTGACTAGGATATTATTTTGATAACCAATGCGCTGAAATTCCCCTTCTTCAAAACTATTGAAAACATCACAAAAATAATTTTCTGAATGAGAATCAAATTGACAAAACAGGAGACAAGCATCTACATTAGCTTGAAAATATTTTTGAGTGTTGATCGGATAAATTGCCGAGTAAACGAGATGAATTTTGTGAGTATAGATATAGTTTAAAATTTTTCTAGATACAGTTGTTTTACAGATAATTGCCAGATAAGCTGAACGTCGATCGAGACATTCGATCAGCTTAATTAACATCCACTCTGAAATATCAAAATTACTTTTTCCCGTCATAGCATCTAAACCCTGATAGCCTTGAAAGTTGCTTTTTTGAGGTAAATTTTTCCCGTTAATAAGTCCTTGTTTTGAGTTGGTTATCCAAGGCAGATTCCCCAAGAATAAAATATTTTCTGACCATAATTGAGTCAGGGAATACCAGTCACAATCAAAAAAATTCTTCTGTTCAACTTGTATTCTTTGATCTTGGGATATTTGCGGATCTTGATTAATCTGAGTGATATAATTAGGATTAATTTCAAAGCCAAGAATTTTTTCAGTTTGTTTAAAGGTAAGTGATGCCGCTTTTAAAAAGTTGCCTATACCACAAGTTGGCTCAATAATGACATCGGGGTTAACATGAATTTGCCATAATTTTTGACAAATCTTTTCGGTTAACTCCGGGGGAGTTTGAAAGTCTCCATATTCAATTTTAACCTGAGAAGCTTGCATGACTAATTCTCTCTATAAATGGCTATTAATCCTTCTTCTTGACCGGCAAGATCGATTACCCTAGCTTTTTTCACTTTGTGTTCTTTGTGCCTCTGTGGTTGATCCCGAACCCTTCTGGGATAAAGATTTAACCAGACTAAACCAAGAGAGCCTATTTATTTTTGACTGCGAGCAAAAATTTCTTCAAACCAATTAATAGCTCGATTTCCTAAAGCTTCTAGGGAATATTTTTGCTCCACTACTGCACGACAAGAATATCGATCGATCCGGTCTAAATTTTTAATTCCCGTAACTAATCCCTCGATACTATCGGGTTCAACTAAAAAACCGGTTTTTCCATCTTCAATAATTTCTACCGGACCACCGCGACCATAGGCAACTACGGGAACACCACAGGCCAAAGCTTCAATAGCTCCGTTACCAAAAGCCTCAACCCAGCGCGGGGTCATCAACAGGCCAAAACAGTCCCCTAGCTCTTTTTGTAGGCTCCTGGTGGGCAAAAACCCACGATAATCGACTAAATCGAAACTGTAGGTATCCTGTAAATTTTGCCAGTAGAGAGGATCGGAAATATGACCGAAAACGCGTAAAGGTACGCCCAACTGTTGACAAGCGGCGATCGCATCTTCTAGAGCTTTTTCCGGGGCAATCCGTCCCACCCAGGCCAGAGAGGGGGAAGGATCGGCCCGAAACTGATACAAAGATAGGTCTAAACCACTAGCCAAACAGCGATAGGGGGGAGATATTGAGAAAGTTTCCGCTTGGGCGAGGGTGTAAAAAGCGAGTAAATGGGGAAAACTGCTATAGGTTTTTTCAATAATATGATCCATCGCCAAAGAAACGGAAGCCATGCTGACGAAATGGGCGACGGGAGTGGCAAAAAAAGGAGTGAGATAAAAAGGGAGCCAATCGTAGGCAAAATTAACAATTAAATCGTACTCATTTTGTACTGATTGGGCGTAGTGCCACATATTGGCCAAAACGGCATTTTCGGGCATTAAAATCGGGGCTTGCTGGCCCTGACTTTGGGCGGAAATCTGGGCATTTCCTGCTATAGTAATCAAGGGGATATCATGCAATTGCGAGGCTTCTGGAGCCACTACCCGCACCGCGTACCCTTGCTTATTCAGAGTGCGAGCGAGATTATAAATAGTTAGTTCTACGCCACCGCCGTCCCCCGAACCCAGAAATCCCACGGGGGTGGAGATAAATAACAGTTTTCGACTCAATTTTGCACCTCAGTTGGGTGTAGTTTCGGTGAAGGTCGGTGTGGTGTCGGTGAAGGAAGTATCCTGTACATCGTCATCTTCTGGTTCACCAGTAGTTTCTAGGGGAGCAATATCTAAACGGGGAGCTAATTGCAGATTTAACTGTCTAACTGCCCAGCGTGCTGTTTCTTGCACTTCCTCATCGGGATCATCGAGGGCATGACAAATTAATTGACTGATCTGAGACATGATATCGTAGAGTCTGGTTAAATCCCGAATGGCATTTTTCCGCACCTGGGGATTTTTATCCTGGAGAGAGATAGCCAAAGCTTGGTTCATCGGTCGCAGGGAGCGGGTGCAGATTTGAGCGAGAGCTTCTAGGGTTAAACTGCGTTCGTAGGAATCTCCATCCACCATGCTATCGACTAAAGGCTGCATTGCCCTAGAATCGGACACCTGTGCCAGCTTCCAAACCGCCCTTCTACGGGTACGGGGATCGTTATCGCGAAGACTTTCAATTAAACGCAAGATTAAATCTACGTTCGGGATGCGGGAGGTAGCTTGTACGAGCAAAGAAGGGTCGAAATCCTCGTCACCACTGCCATTAATGTCACTGTCAGTTTTGGTGTCTGCGCCGAAGGGATTGCCATTGCCCCTGGAAAAGTTGTCGAGTGGGTTTTTAGGATTGGCGTAAGTTGTCTTTTCGCGCCGTTTTGAGGCTTTGCCCTTGGGACGATATTGGAAGAAAAGCGATAGTAAAGCTGCCAATAAAGCGATGGATAACAGGGCCGAGCCAGCAATTAATGGTATTGGTGAAGCCGCATTTTCGGCGCCAGCGTTGGCAGCCCTGGTGGTTTGACCTAGATACTTCTTCGTATTAGCGATCGCATTTTGAGCAGAGGGGTCGTTCGGAAGTTGTGCCAGAGCTTGTTGAAATTTTTCCACGGCGAGTTGATAATTCTTTTGGCTTTTGGCCTCGTAACCAGCTTTCATCAACTGCTCGTAAGTGGCGAAAGTCTGGGTTTGCTCTAACCCAGGTGAAGTTTGAGCGTTAACCTTGGATAAAACCTGAAAATCATGACCCCAACTGCTCACACCGATAGCTAACAACAATAAAAAATTAGGTTTGATCATAGAATTTATGTAACTGCTTGGGGGTTGGTAAAAGTATGATAGCCTAAAAGCTATAGATGGGAGGCACTCAACTCCAGAGATGGGTCATAGACTAGGATGATTGGGAAAAGCCCCCGGTCAGCGTCAGGCCAATAGTGCCGCTGCTGGGATCGGAGATAGAGTCCACTGTTTAACGCTGAGGGATTATCTGTGAAAAACTGGCTCAATTAAGCTTGTACCGGAGTTTTGTGCCAGGTTCGACCTTGAATAGTCGTGTGCAATTGCCAATTAGCTACGGTTTCTGGATAATCGCCCCGATAGTGACCACCTCGGCTTTCTGCTCGTAATAAGGCACTTTCCAGAATTAAGTCGGCGATATCTAGAAGATTTAATGTCTCGATCGCTATTCTTATTTCTAACTGCACCGAGGGACACAAAAATAATTGTCCTTTGTCGGGGAGAAGATTCTGGAGAAATTGGCCTATCTTTAAGGAATGTAACTGTTGTTTCCACTGTTGCACCCGTAGGATAGCAATTTCTAACTCATTTTGAAATCGGCAAATTCCCGCATTTTCCCACATTAAAATCGGTAATTCTCTCCGTACTTTTTGCCAGTCTTCCTGTTCTTCCTGCCAGTTTTCCGCAATTTCTAAGGGTTTTTCGGGTCTTTCCCCCAGAAAGTTTTCTGGCTCCAAACCTATTGCAGCTAAACTTGCCGCAAAGACAATACATTCCAAGAGAGAATTACTAGCTAAACGATTAGCCCCGTGAACACCTGTACTAGCGGCTTCGCCGATCGCATACAAACCAGATAGAGAAGTGCGGGCGTTTAAATCTGTGGCCACTCCTCCCATCCAATAGTGAGCGGCGGGGGCGACCGGAATCACATCCTCAAACACATTAATGCCCCATTTTTGACAGATGCGGATAATATTGGGGAAACGATAACGCAGACGCTCCGGTTCGATTGGTCTTAAATCTAGATATACTTTGGCATGGGCGGGATCGTCGGAGGTTTTCTGCAAATGGCTAAAAATCGCCCGACTCACCACATCCCGGGGGGCCAATTCTCCGGCCCGATGATAATCGAAGACAAAACGCCGTCCCTGGGCATCAATTAAATGCGCTCCTTCGCCGCGCACCGCCTCACTAATTAAAAACCGCGGTGCCCCCGGCACAGTCAAAGCGGTGGGGTGAAACTGAAAAAATTCCGGGTCGCGAATCACTGCCCCAGCACGCCAAGCGAGGGCGACTCCATCCCCCGTGCTAACGGCGGGATTAGTGGTTTGGGCATAGACTTGACCGCCGCCTCCCGTAGCCAGAATGACTGCTTGCGCTCGCAGCCAACAGAGATGATCTTGATGGAGTAAACAAATACCTTGACAGCGTTGCCCTTCCGGGTCAAGCCAGAGTTTCAGGGCGATCGCTTGGGGAATAATGGTAATATTGGGGCGTTCGACCACTTTTTCCATCAGGGTACTGACGATCGCTCTCCCCGTGCGATCGGCTGCGTGCAGCACCCTGGCCTGGGAATGGGCAGCCTCAAGAGTGCGGGCTAAGTCGTCTCCAGCGCGATCAAAACTAACCCCTAACCGCAGCAAATCAGCGATCGCTTGGGGGGCCTTCTCGACTAAAAACTGCACAGCATAGCGATCGCATAAGCCCGCTCCAGCTTTCAGGGTATCTTCTAAATGGAAAACGGGGGAATCTGCCGGGGAGGTGGCTGCCGCAATTCCTCCCTGCGCCCAATCACTAGCCCCAGTTTTTAAATCTTCTTTGGTAATTAAACCCACCTTTAAGTTAGGGGGTAAACACAGTGCGGCATACAATCCCGCCGCTCCCGATCCCACCACTAACACATCTTGATAACTCGGCAGTTGCGAGGAAACGACCATGTAGGAGTTAATTGATAAATTCTATTTATTCTAGCATTTCATTTCTCTATAGTTCTGGCAAAAATCGCCAGTCTTTCCCTTGGGGCAGTATGCCAGATTCTTTCTTTTGCCTCTTGCCTTCAGAAGCTGATCACTGAAAAAGGTGAGCGATCGCCCACCTAGAAATTTTTTTAAAACCGTAATTAACTAGATTTAGTAAACTCCGGGGTTAAAACGGTCATCACCCTCGATAAATTCTTTAGAAGGCTCAGTAACGGTAAATTTCTCCAGATTAGCCTGTAAACGCTCTTTTTGAGTGTCCGAGAGTCCGGGGATATTGAGGACATCTTCCACTTCTTCGTAGGGGGCGTTTTTGATGATTTTACCGGCTAAATTGGGATAGAACCCTCTCAAGTCCCGGAAATCGCGAATATCACTGTTATTGAGGTCGATTTTCGCCCCAAATTCTGTGGTTAGTTTGGCATCAGCCGCATTTAAGACCGCCACAGGATGAGAAGGAAGGGCGATCGAGGTAAGATTGAGAGCTTGAGCGGGAACTTTGCCCCAAAAACTCCCGATAATCAAGGCAATTACCGCCAGCAGACGAACAAGATTCTTCATTGCAGTTGTGGTCTCCTAAAACCAAGGCAAATTAACGATCAGGACAAGAAATGAAGCCGTCAGCTTTCCGACTAGGCATAGGGTGGGGAATTGGGATTTGCCACCGCAGCCTAGCTATTAGCTGAACGCTGATAGCTAGTTAAAAAAGTTATATCATGCCATTAGACCAGATCATAACCTAGTTTGCCCCCCTAGGGGAAGGGTTTTGCGGGTTGGGGGATGGGGTTTTAGGGTTTTAGGGGTTTTAGGGTTTTGCGGTTTTGGGGTTTGATCACAAAGAACAAGTTGGTTAGGAGAATCTAAATCGCTAAAACCCTTTTCTGGCAAAGATTTTCCTGCTGCCATCTGGCGGCTGCTACAGTTGAATTCCCCCATTCCCCTATCTCCCCACTCCCCCCATTTCCTCATTCCCCTATCCCCTAACCCAATTATTATAAATCCCTAAAATTATCAATGACGAACAGCACTCCTATGGCATCATAGACTGTTGCTTGTCTTGAAATACATAATAAGGAAGACACAATTATGGCTCTCCAATTGGGTGATATCGTTCCAGATTTTACACAAGATTCTAGTGCAGGTCCGATTTCTTTTCACCAGTGGGTAGGAGATAGCTGGGTGGTGCTGTTCTCCCACCCGGCTGATTATACCCCCGTTTGTACCACGGAATTAGGTACGGTGGCTAGTCTTAAGTCAGAATTTGAGCGACGCAATGTGAAAGTGATCGCTTTGAGTGTCGATAGTGCCGAATCCCATCGGGGTTGGATTAATGACATCAACGAAACTCAAAACACTACCGTTAACTATCCGATTATCGCCGATGGCGATCGCAAAGTGTCGGATCTCTACGGCATGATTCACCCCAATTCCCTCAATAATCTGACGGTACGTTCGGTGTTTATTATCGATCCCAACAAAAAATTACGTTTAACCATTACCTATCCTGCCAGCACGGGACGCAATTTTAACGAGATCCTGCGGGTAATTGACTCCCTGCAGCTCACGGATAACTATCAAGTGGCTACCCCGGCTAACTGGACCGACGGTGGCGATTGTGTGGTGGTTCCCTCTATTCCCACTGAAGAAGCTCGCAGCAAATTCCCCAAAGGAGTTGAAGAAATCAAACCCTATCTACGCATGACTCCCCAACCTAATAAGTAATTAGTGACCGGTAATCGGTGAACCAGATACTGGAAAACTGACAATCCGAAAACCAAGAAATCGTCAGGGAGGGTTAGCCATCCGTTTTAACGGATGCTACCCCTGGCAACAGGGGATTTATCTCCCTATATCATTTATTGGTTTGATTGTCAATATATTTTTTCATAGTTTCCCTAGATGTGTTACCGGCAGTAGTGCCGAAAAGCAATTTCTTGGCTGGGTTAAAGACAATTCATCGACATATATCTTAACTATAAGTTAAACTAATATTTAACAAAAATCGGCTTAAGACGAAAAAAACGATTAGCATTATAGCTCCAAATGCTTAGTAGTGGCTAGTTTGACTAGATTGTAGAGGGATGAAATTATCTAGAGATCGAGCAAGTATCCTCAAGAATTCCGGGTTAGATCTATAAGTAAATTTTATTTTAAGTTTATTTAAGACTGTCATTACTAATGCAAGGCTGAGTCAGGCAGATTTTCCCGTAGTATCAAAAATGAAACTCGCTCGTATCGTTTACTTTGACGACGAGCGAGAGGCAATTGTAGAGACTGTCGCTTTCACTAGCATTTAATTAAGAGGAACAACCGATGCCAACTTATAAAGTCACCCTGATAACACCCGATGGCAACCATGAAATTGAGGTTCCCGATGATGAGTACATTCTCGATATAGCTGAAGAGCAAGGAGTGGACTTACCTTATTCCTGCCGCGCAGGAGCTTGCTCCACCTGTGCAGGTAAACTTGAATCCGGTACTGTCGATCAATCCGATCAATCCTTCTTAGATGACGATCAAATTGAAGCGGGTTATGTCCTCACCTGCGTCGCCTATCCTACCTCTGACTGTGTGATCCTCACCCACAAGGAAGAAGACGCTTTGAAGTAATCTTCAAGATTATCAGAAAACTCCCGTTAAAGCCATGGCTTTAACGGGAGTTATTTTATGGCTCAAAAATTTTTTTCCCTAAACACTTGTGTGTTTTAGCTAAGGGTGCTATGATTGTTAATCGTGGAATTAATGGGTCGGTGCCCGAGTGGTTAATGGGGGCGGACTGTAAATCCGTTGGCTACGCCTACGCTGGTTCGAATCCGGCCCGGCCCACCACGATCAATGCCCGTGTAGCTCAGTGGTAGAGCACACCCTTGGTAAGGGTGAGGTCATGAGTTCAATCCTCATCACGGGCTTTCTCTTCCCTGCTCATTCTCAATAAACCGTTGAAGGATGAGATTAAGTAGGGTCTCCTGAATAAATCTAAAAACCTTGTTGGATAATATTTTTAGGCTTTTTTGAAATCAAAAAGTACCGGCCATTGGAGGGATCGGGGGGTAAATTTAGGGACTTTTTCCCTGAAAATTAGGTAATTTACCCGATGAAAATGGGTAAAACCCCACACCCCACACCCCACACCCTACACCCTGCCCCTAGGAAAAACTTTTTCAGCAGACCCCAATTAGTCCTCGATCGCCTAAAATAGTCAAAATTAACTTATTTGTTGGCTCATGTCTCCCCTCGACAACATCGCTAAACTGTCTCACCTCACCCGCAGAGATGTTCAGAAAAATTGGTTTATCGCTACAGCAGCGGGAAAACCAATTCAACCCGTCACCCTCAATGAAAAACAATACATTATTTGGCCGGCCGGCAGACAAATCCAATATCTAACTCAAAAAATTATTGTCCCCGAACATTTAAACGGTTATCCTTTAGCGGGAATGGAACTGAGATTAATCTTAACTTGGTGGGCGGAAGATGTCAAAATTTATGTTAATAATCAATTTATCCAAGCAGGAGACCTCTTTGATTCTTCCACCCGCATTTTACTTTCTAACTCGGTCTCTACTGGTCAAGAAATCGTTGTTACTCTGTGTTTAGTCAGTCCCAATCATGATATTGGTGGTTTGATGAAATCAGAGTTAATCTATGAATATAGCCAAGCGATCGATCCTAGTTTTGTCGCTGATGAATTGACCATTCTCCATAATTATCTGCAAACTTTTTATCCTGAAAACTTAGCAGCTTTTACCGCTACTCTCGATAATATTGACTGGGATAATGTCACCAACAAAGATAGATTTAATCAATCCCTAGAATCAATTCGTCAATCCCTACAACCCCTCGCTCAACCTCTCAAAGAACGCAGTTTTCATCTTCTCGGTCATGCACATTTAGATATGGCTTGGTTGTGGCCGTTGGCAGAAACTTGGCAAGTGGCAAAAAACACTTTTATCTCGGTTTTAAACCTGCGAAAATATTTTCCTGACCTCATATTTGGTCATTCTAGTCCCCTAATTTACGAATGGATAGAAAAACATCATCCTGACCTGTTTGAAGCAATGCTAGAGGCATATAAAGGGCAATCCTGGGAACTTTTGGGCGGGATGTGGGTAGAACCAGAAGTCAATTTAATTTCTGGGGAATCCCTATTTCGACAGCTGCTTTATGGACAAAAATATTTTCAAGAAAAATTTGGACAAATCACTAAAACTGCTTGGCTGCCGGATACCTTTGGGTTTCCCTACCAATTGCCACAAATTCTTAAATCCTTTGGCATCAAATATTTTGTAACTGGGAAACTACATTGGAATGATACGACTAAATTTCCCCACGGTTTTTTCTGGTGGCAATCTCCCGATGGCAGTAAAATTCTTTCCCTAATGTCTCCTCCTAATGTTGCCGGAGTTATGGATACTAATCCAATTATTATGACCGATCATGCTCTCAATTGGGAACGGCAAACCGGCTTAAAAGATATTTTTTGGCTGCCCGGTGTTGGCGACCATGGCGGCGGTCCGACTCGTGATATGTTAGAGGTGGCCCAACGTTGGCAAACATCTCCTTTTTTCCCCCAGTTAAAATTTAGCCAAGCAACAACTTATCTGGACAGTCTCGAGACAAGTAATCTCCCTATCTGGGATGATGAATTATATCTAGAATTCCATCGGGGTTGTTATACCACTCACTCTGATCAAAAAGCCTATAATCGTTACTGTGAAATCCTCTTGTATCAAGGAGAATTATGGTCTTCTCTGGCTAATATCTTACTAGATATTCACTATCCGAAAGTTGAGATAGAATCCGCATGGAAAAAGGTTTTATTAAATCAGTTTCATGATATACTGCCCGGTACTTCGATCCCCGAAGTGTTTAGGGATGCTAATCAGTTATGGCGGCAAGTTATCAGCACAGTTGAAGCAATTTTAGATCAAGCTTTACAGGCAATTGCTAATCAAATTAATTTACCTAATCCCCCCCATCCCCAAGCAAAGCCTTTTCTAGTTTTTAATTCTCTTAACTGGGAAAGAACCCAGGTTATCTCTTTAGCTATAGAATCTGTCAATTGTTCGGTTTATGACTGGGATAATTGTCTCTGTCCTTCGCAATTATCCCACGACAATCAGCTATTATTTCTCGCTGAAAATATTCCTTCTGTTGGTTATAAGTTATTTTGGTTAGTTCCCAATCAGCAAGCAACCGAGCAAAATTTAACCAACTGCCAATTTATTTTAGATAATGGACTGCTTAAAGTTACTATTAACTCGGAAACGGGAGATATAGATAGTATATTCGATATAATTAATCAAAAAGAAATCCTACAAGCTGCTGGTAATCAATTACAGGCATTTAAAGATCAAGGACAATATTGGGACGCTTGGAATATCGATCCGAATTATAAACAATATACCTTACCAAAAACAGTATTAAAATTGATCGAATGCTTAGAATGTGGTCCCTTGCGCTGGCAGATTCGCGTGATCAGAAATTTAGCTGATTCGGAATTTTGTCAAGATTATATCTTAGAAAAAGATGCTCCTATTCTCCAGATTAAAACTATTGTTAATTGGCAGCAAGAACATACTTTAGTAAAAACCGCTTTTCCTCTTACCCTAAACAGCGATTTTACCACCTATGAAATTGCCTGTGGTGCGATCGAGCGTGATCACGAACCAGAATCGCCAAAATGGGAAGTTTACGCCCATAAATGGGCGGATTTAACCGATACAGAGGCAAACTACGGGGTAAGTCTTTTAAATAATAATAAATATGGCTATGATGCTACTAACCAGCAACTGCGATTAACTCTGTTGAGAAGTCCCCGATGGCCCGATCCCGAGGCGGATCTGGGAAACCAAGAATTTACCTATGCAATATATCCCCATCAAGGTAACTGGAAAACGGCAAAAACTGTCCATTATGCTTGGCAGTTAAACTCACCTGTCAACGTTATTTTTATTAATAATTCTTCTCGATCAACCCAGTTGCCACCCGTGGCACAATGGTTAAAATTCTCGGCCGATAACTTAATTTTAATGAGTTTCAAACCAAGTGAAACAGCCTCTGGGGGTTGGGTAATGCGCGTCTATGAATGTCAGGGAGAAAACGCTGTTATCGATTGGCAAAATCAATTACAATTAACAGTAAAAGAATCGATCGACGGTTTAGAAAGAGCGATCGATCCTATGGAGCAAATTTCTCCTTGGCAGATAGCCACATGGTTATTAAAGAATTAATCTTCGTGATCTTCAAAAGGATCGCTTAATTCTGCTGCCGGCGGTCCAAAAGCGGTATAAAGAGCTAAAGCGGTAATCCCCACCAAAGCGGCAGCGATCGAAACACCCAAAATTGTTGCAGTTTCCATAGAATAAAATTTGCTTAGATACAGTCTGTATTTTATCTTAACAAAATATAACCGATCTCGCAGCCGATAACGATCGCTAATCTGGCCGGTTGCATTGCTGTTATCTCATGCCCGATAATGCTGAAAGGATCGACTCAATAGCGATCAAACTAAACCAGAAAAATTATTATGAAGAAACTCCTACAGGGACTAGAAAAGTTCCAGAGTGGTTATTTTGATGAACATCGGCAATTATTTGAGCAACTCTCCCACGGACAAAAACCGAGAATCCTGTTTATCACCTGTTCCGATTCCAGGATCGATCCTAACCTAATCACCCAAGCGGAGGTGGGGGAATTATTCGTAATTCGTAATGCGGGAAATATAATTCCTCCCTACGGAGCAACCAATGGTGGTGAGGGTGCATCTATAGAATATGCTATCAACGCTCTCGGCATCGAGCAAGTGATTATCTGCGGTCACTCCCATTGTGGAGCGATGAAAGGTTTGCTAAAATTGCAGAGTCTAGCCGATGAAATGCCTTTAGTTTACGATTGGTTAAAACAAGCAGAAGCTACTCGACGTTTAGTTAAGGATAATTACAAAGAATTAGAAGGGGAAGAACTGATCGAGGTGACAGTAGCAGAAAATGTTCTCAATCAGTTAAGTAATTTGCAAAGCTATCCAATTATTCGTTCCCGATTACATCAGGGTAAATTATCTCTACACGGTTGGATTTTTCGGATTGAAACTGGTGAAATTTTAGCCTATGATCCCATCCTACACGATTTTGTCGCTCCTCATAGTAAAATTGCCCATCCCGAAGCAGAAGAAAATTTACCCTCTAGTCGTCACCTTCCCAATAGTCATCCCTTCAAGATTTCTGAGGATTATATCAGGACTCACGCGGAGGTAAAAAAAGCCACTCCTGCGGTTAATACTGTGGCCAAAAAGAATGGCTCCTCGACCCAAAAACCGGGCTATAATTATTTAGAACCCTCCCAAGCTGATCGCATTTATCGCGGTTCGAGAAGTTAATTAGGGATTACAGAAATTCTCTAGAGATGTGTCTATTACCGTCTCTAGAGTGGCAATTAAACGATAACTGCTATACTCCTCTATGGCTTCCCCAAAAGATTTTATTAGTCCCGTCAATTCCGAGCAAGAGTTAGTCTATCCTTTTCGGAACTATCTTAACTATCTGCACGCAAAATACTCTGATTTACAGACGGGTCATATCGCCGATTATATTCCGGAATTAGCCCTAGCAGCTCCAGAATGGTTTGGTATTTCCGTAATTGGCACTGATGGTCAGATTTTTGAGGTGGGAGACTGTCAGCAAACCTTTACAGTACAATCAATTTCTAAAGCTTTTGTCTTTGGATTAGCTCTAGAAGATCACGGAAGGGAATACGTTAATAGTAAAGTCGGTGTTGAACCCACCGGAGAAGCTTTTAACTCGATTATTCTCGATGAAAAAACCAATCGTCCCTATAATCCTATGGTTAATGCTGGTGCGATCGCTACCACGGATTTAATCACCGGACAGAATGCCACGGAAAGGCTAAAACGTATTTTAGAAATGTTTAAACGCTATACCGGCAGGGATCACGAGATTAATGTCCCCGTTTTTCTCTCGGAAAAATCCACCGGCAATCGCAATCGGGCCATGGCCTATCTAATGCTAAATTTTGGCATGGTCAGCGATAAAATTGAAGAAACCCTCGATCTTTACTGTCAACAATGCGCCATTCTCGTCCATGCTCACGATTTAGCTCTGATGGCTGCTACCTTAGCTAATGGGGGTGTCAACCCAATCACAGGAATACGGGCGATCGATGAACACTACGTTCAAGATGTGATCAGTGTTATGCTTACCTGTGGAATGTACGACGCTTCAGGAGAATGGGCCTATCGAGTAGGATTACCAGCAAAAAGCGGTGTCGGTGGCGGAATTACGGCAGTAGTTCCCCATCAGTTGGGAATTGGGACTTTTTCGCCCCTTTTAGATGAAAAAGGCAACAGCATCAGAGGAGTGAAAATTTGTCAAGATATTTCAGAGGATTTTGGTTTACATTTATTTAATGTGGCTAAACCAGAACGAGATTTAAAAACATGGCTTGAAGGTAATAGTTGATATTGATAGCTGTCCCCGACAAGAGCGCCTAACGGCCCTGGGAAATTAATTTGGCCAGAGGTCTGTGGAAAAAATTTCAGAAACCTCTTGACAAAAGCAGCGGGTTGTGTGTAATATAAATATTGTGTGAGGAGTATAAGTTCAGCATAAGAAGAACCTTTGGGGTCGAAACACGGCAAGACTCCCAGAGGTTCTTCTTTTTCACTTCCTTATTGGCTCAAAGTCAGCCATAAAATCAGGTTTTTCCCGATCGCTAGTTTTTTCTCAATTTATCCCTTCTAGGTCTGTTGCTGCTTACCAAGAGCAACAGGTCAAAATTTTGCCGAAGAAACTGCACAAGAGAAGTGTAATTGCTCGTAAAATTGGGAATTAAGTACAAGGGCAATCCTATGGCAGATAACAATAACGGTAACGGTGGCTTATTCCTCGTCGGGGTTTTAGTGGGCAGTGCGATCGGGGCAGTGGCGGGTTTATTAGTAGCGCCCAGATCTGGAAAAGAAACCCGTCGAATTCTGCAAAAATCCGCGCGGGCTTTGCCTGAATTAGCCGAAGATCTGACCACGACGATGCAATTGCAGGCCGATCGCCTATCGGAATCGGCCCGGCGTAATTGGGATGATACTTTAATGAGATTAAAAGAGGCGGTGACAGCCGGAATCGAAGCTAGTCAAAGTCTAGCCACAGACAATCCTTTCCCCGACTCGCAAGAATCCCCCCAAGGCGATAATCAACACTCGAATCACTACTAAATGACCGAACCTATTTTCTGGCTAGGATGTTCTTTACTGCTAGTCGCCGTTAGTTTAACGGCGGTTTTCATCGCCGCTTTACCTGCCCTGCAAGAGTTAGCCCGGGCAGCCCGCAGTGCCGAAAAATTATTCGATACCCTCCATCGGGAATTCCCCCCGACTCTAGAAGCAATTCGCCTGACAGGGGCGGAAATCAGCGAATTAACCGACAATATCGATGAAGGGGTCAAAAGTACCCGCCAAGTTGTCCAAGGAGTCGATCGCAGTCTCGGTAGTGCTAAAGCTGGTCTTAGCAAGCTCGATCGTGGCAGCCGTCGCCTCCTGATCGGTTTTAAAGTCGCTTGGAATACTTGGAAACGCAGTTAAGGAGATGGGGAAGTGGGGTGTAGGGTGTGGGGTGTGGGGTGTGGGGAAGGAAACCTCTTTCATCTGTGGGGGTGAAAATTTTTTCATCGGGACTGACTCCTGAATCCTGAATCCTGAATCCTAACCCCACCAACAAACTTTTTCAGCAAACCCTAAATATTTGTAAACTTTTTCGTCTAAGTTACCTTTCTGTGGTAAGCAAATCTTTACTGCTCCGATTTGGGGGTTTCTTGGGGGGTGTCATCGTTGTTGGTTTTTGGTTCTTGTCCTTTAAAAGTAGGGATAAATCGCGACAAAACTTCAAAAAGCTGATTAAAGGTCGTTTGATTGATTTTACCCGTCAAGAGCAATAACACAAAGACAATAAAAGCAAAGATAAAAATAATTGTCAAAACGCTGGTAATATGCTTTGAATCTGGCACAAAATGGGCAAACACCGCAACTATACAAGCAACCACAGCTAAAACCAGCAACAAAGCGAGACTAGGTTTCAGGAGATTGGGAGTTTCTGGCGTTTTGGGACTCATAGGGCGATTTTCTCGGCTTTTGCGGCCACGTTCCTCCCTTATATCGAGATATCTTTCTCTTTCTGTCTTAGATTCCACCCCTTCTAAGATATCGCGGATATTATATTTGCCGCGCAAACCGGGGAGAGTTGCTTCGACGACACCTTGGCGATCGAGTTCTATCAGATGGAGATAATCGACGGGAACTTCTACCCCGGTGGGTTTTTCCCCTTGCAATTCTCGAATCACTAACCTTTCCTGTACGGCTAAATTAGGGATAGTAGCGTGAATTTTGTCAAAATCTGTCTTAATAATAGCTAAAAGCGCACTAGCACGGGAACCCTGGGCTTTTATGCTGATGTAGTTATCTTCCTCGTCGGCACGCACCAAAGCTTTATTAAGATCCATTGTCAGAACCACACCACTACGCCAACGCATGGTTTTATAGATCATCTGGTGATTACGGACGATAAAGCGGGAAATAATGCTACCGGGCAGGATATCATAACGGTACTGGAAGTGTAAAGGTGCGTTTTCGTAGATATCCACATCCGGTTCATCGATGGGTAGAAGATCGGTGATTAGATAGCGAGCGGGACTGTACCCATCAAGGGGAAAACAGAGTTCAAATTTTCCCATCAAATCCATCAAAAATCGGCGTTTATTTTCGGGATAACGTTGGGTTTGTTTGAGAATATTTGCCAGATCTGGCAGTGAAAGAATGCCCTTTTTTTGCACCATCAAATCGTGATTATTGAGAATATCATAAACACCGTCAGTTACCCATTCTGGGTTCAGGACATTGGTTTCATTCAGTCGCGGATCATCTTGGTAGTTGAGGACAATACCGAGATCGTGGAGAAACTGCACTAAACTTTTTTGATCGCTGGCCTCTTTAATCTTGGCTTTCTGACACATTTCCTGATACTTTTCGTAGGAAATAAAGTCATAACTCTTTTGCATCGTTTCTAGTTGAGTTTTGATCTCAAACCAACTATTAGGCAATAAATCTTTGATATGGGGAATAGCATCGATTTGGGAGGCGATTTCCTGCACAAGTTGCTCGATTCCCGCACCGGTTTTACAGGAAGTGGCGATTAGCTTGGTGATTTGGGGATATTTTTTCCGGAGGGTGCGGATCTTAACTTGGGGGGGATGTTCATCGGCACAATTACCCACGATAATCACGGGAGAATTGCCCCCGTAGGTTTCAATGAGTTTTAACCAGTATTCCAGACGGTTTTGCTGTTCATTTTTGCGGTTGTCGAGGACAAGCAGATAAAGACTGCGTTTAGTCAGAAAAAACTGATGGGTGGTTTGCATCACTTTCTGACCGCCAAAATCCCAGAGATTGAGGCGAATATCGGGTTTTTGGGGCAGTTGCCACTTTTCAATATTAATGCCGGGGGTCTTGGGTTCTCCGGAATTAAAGGTATTGTGCAGTAACCGCTTTAACAGGGAAGTTTTCCCCACATCCCCCTCCCCCACCAATAAAACTTTAAGCTCATTAAGAGGGCGTTTTTCCCCTTTATACTTGAGATAACTAAAAATCGCCTGCGGGTTGCCATCATCCCATTTTTCTTCACCCCATCCCTGACGAATAATTTCCGGGGGAACGTTGGTAATCGGGTTATTTTCGAGGACTAATCCCTTCAAGTTGACTAGGTGAGCGAGCGCTTCTGGTATCTCGCTGATTTGGTTATTGCTGAGAAAGAGGTATTGCAGGGAGGTGAGGTGAGCGAGCGCTTCTGGTATCTCGCTGATTTGGTTATTGCTGAGGTAGAGGACTTGCAGGGAGGTGAGGTGAGGGATTTCGGGGGGAATTTCTGTTAAGTTTTTGTCGGACAGACCCAACTCCCCCGCTCTTTCGTCTTTTGCCCGTTGAATTAACTCTAATACTTCCCGTGCTGTCATTGACAATCCCCCCGCTACTATATTTACTCCATTTTGGCAAAAGATCCAGTTAATGCCACTGGTTGAGACCTCATCAGCTTGAGTTGAGTTTCTGGAGAGTGAACTGAAAACTCGCATCTGATGACCGATAAGGGACTTGCGTGGGAATAATATCCTAGCCAGAAAATCGCTCTGTAGAAGAATCAGGCCGGCCAGATGGCATATTATCAAAGCGCAAGTCCCTTAGCTGCGGGGACTCTCAAAGGCTCTCCCCCTACTTAGGGTGATCAGCAAACCTGGGCGATCGGAGGGCGCAGGTTCCTTGCGCCCCTACAGTAACGGATTTTGTCCACAATGTAGGGGCGAACTGCGTTCGCCCAAAAGGTACATTAATGTAGGGGCGAACTGCGTTCGCCCAAAAGGTACATTAATGT
>NZ_JAQMSY010000167.1:0-8062 GCF_028329095.1 Microcystis sp. CS-574 | reverse complement strand
TGATTTCTAGTCTATCTTTGACAATGGTAGTCGGTACTTCCTGGGCAAAACCGAATATAGTTTTGGCTCAAACTTGTAATTACTTTGCCGGAACTGCTGTGACGGGAAAAAGCGTTAACATCGATTTATGTTCGATTGTTCCGGCTAGTTCGCGTAGTGTTGACTTTGTTTATTATTTAGGAAATCAACGACTGGTTAGCCAAGCTAATTGTGATAACGGAACTTGGACGACTTTTCCCGAAAGACAAATTCATCGTCCCCGCTCTCAGGCGACTCAAACAATGCTAGAGGTGGTGTGTAGTTACAGATTCAATAGTTCTCAATCCACATCAAGAATCGCCACAGCAATAGTCTTTTCTCCACCATCAAATGTGAGAACATCCCCCAATGGCAATATCATCTGTTCAGTCAGAGAACGTAGAACCATCAATATTTATGGTTCGGTTGGCTCTTGGTATTATACGAATGTCTGTGGGGAAATGGGTGTTATACACTCCAGTCAAATTAAATTTGACAACTAGAGATCGCTTTTCTACGGGAACACAGAAACGGGTAGAATCGATCAATGCAGTTGTTTTCTTTCGAGGTGTCGTCATTAATAAGAAAGCTACCCGTTCCTTAGCCGGTATTGCCGGAATTGTCGCCGTTGCCACCTTAATCAGTAAGGTTTTTGGTTTAGTCCGCGAACAGGTAATCGCCGCTGCCTACGGTGTCGGGCCGGTGGTGAACGCCTACGCTTTTGCCTACGTTATCCCCGGTTTTCTGTTAATTCTCCTCGGTGGCATTAACGGCCCCTTTCACAGTGCTTTGGTCAGTGTTTTGGCCAAAAGAGATAAATCCGAGTCCGCGCCGATTGTCGAGACTATTACCACCCTAGTAAGCGCGATTTTATTAGCTGTCACCGTCTTTTTAATCGTTTTTGCCAATATTTTTATCGATGTTCTCGCCCCCGGTTTAGATGCCGCCACCCGCAGCATGGCCATTCAACAACTGCAAATTATGGCCCCCATGGCGGTTTTAGCTGGTTTAATCGGCATCGGTTTCGGTACTCTCAACGCAGCGGATCAATACTGGCTACCGAGTCTCAGTCCGCTTTTTTCCAGTGTGGCGGTGATTATCGGGGTGGGTTTGCTGGCTTGGTTTCTTGGCGATCGCATTGATGAGCCGCAATATGTGCAACTGGGGGGTTTTGTCCTCGCCGGTGGTACTCTCGTCGGGGCGCTCTGGCAATGGTTAGCACAAGTGGGCGCACAAGTCAAGTCAGGTTTAGGAAAATTAACATTTCGTTGGGATTGGCGGATACCGGGGGTGTCGGAGGTGTTGCGGGTGATGATTCCGGCCACCTTATCTTCGGGAATGTTGCATATTAACGTTTATACTGACCTCTTTTTCGCTTCTTTTATCGAAAATGCCGCCGCATCCATGCGTTACGCCAGTTTTATCGTTCTCACGCCCTTAGGCATCATGTCTAACATGATTCTCGTGCCGTTTATGCCGATATTTTCTCGACTGACGGAACCGGAAAATTGGGGAGAATTGAAGCAAAGAATCCGTCAGGGTTTATTATTGACGGCTTTAACCATGTTACCCTTCACCGCTATCTTCATCGCCCTCGCTTTCCCGGTAGTGCGAGTTATCTATCAACGGGGTGCCTTTAATCTGGCTGCCTCGGAACAGGTGGTTCCCGTATTAATGGCCTACGGTTTCGGGATGTTTTTCTATCTCGGCCGCGATGTTTTAGTACGAGTGTTCTATGCTTTGGGTGATGGCGAAACTCCTTTTAAGGTGAGTATGGTAAATATTTTTCTCAATGGTGCGCTGGATTTCCTCTTGTATAGACCTTTTGGTACTCCGGGGATTGTTTTAGCAACCGTGGGGGTTAATATCCTTTCTATGGGCATTTTTACGGTGATTTTAAATCGTCGTTTAGGAGGTTTACCTTTGGGAGAATGGGGTTTATCCTTATTGGGATTAACGGTAATTACAATGCTTTCTGGTGTTGCTAGTTGGGGTGCTAGTTGGGGATGGGAAAAGCTTTTCGGTGCTGGTAATATTTTCCTACAATTATTACAGTTAGGTTTTGCTTCAACCGTAGCGGTGGGTTTATTCCTCCTCGGTGCGATGTTATTGAAGTTACCGGAATTAGACCTATTAATCTCGCGAGTTCGTCAGAAGTTCTTGAAAAAATCTTAGGTTTAAGTTGCTGCCTCACCTCATCATTACATAGGGTTTGCTGAAAAAGTTTTTTCTGGGGGCAGGGTGTAGGGTGTAGGGTGTAGGGTGTAGGGTTTTACCGATTTTCATCTGGTCAATTATCTAATTTTCAGGGAAAAAGTACCTGAATTTTCCCCCCAATCACTCCAAGGGTCGGCACTTTTTGATGGGCAAAAGGTCTAAAAGTTTTACCCAACAAGGTTTTCACATTTATTCAGCAAACCCTATTTATTTTTAGGAATTGGGGGCAGTTGCGGGGATTTTCGGCGAGAATTAGAACCGGATATTTTCGGGGGTAGGGGTGCAGAACTGCGATTAGATAAACTTTGAAGGCTCTTTTTCATATTAGCAGGTTCTGGCAGTTCTAGAGTTACCCCTTCCCCAGCAGTCATTGTTTCCTCTGGTAGGCATAAATCAAAAACAAAGGCGGAATTATTGGTTAAATCGGCCAATTCTAATTTTACTATCTCTCGAGAGGATTCTAGTGCTAATAAAGGTTCAATTTCGGTTTTAATTAACTGTTCTAATTGAGCCAGATAATTGATCTTAACAGGAGTAACAATTAAAGTTAACATTTCTTGCCAACCTTGACCCCCCAATTCTGCCAGAATATCCCCATAACAGCGAATTTTCCAGCTACCTATTCCCAAATCTCGATAGGAAAAAATTTCCAGCCAACCCCCAGCATCCGATCGATAATAATGAGTATATCGTTCACTACTTTCGGGAGATTCGTAATCGATACGCACTTCAATATGAGCAAAAGGAGAATCCAGACGGGCCAAAAGACGATAGTTTCCCGAGACAATTTCTAGGGAATTAGTAGAAATTGTGCGTCCGTGATTTTCCCCTTGTTTTTGCAGTATAAATTCCATAATCCTAGCCTAGGCCTAATGTTTGGCCATGACGCTAAAACTTAGGATTTGTGCCGGGAGATTTGCGCTTTTAATTCCCCTGCTTGTGTCAGTAAATCCGCTTGGGTTAGACTAATTTGTTCTTGGGTGGCCATCCATTTCAGTTGTACCGTGCCATTTTCAGCCTCAGCATCCCCCAAAATTATACAGCCCACGGCCTTAGCTCGATCGGCCCGTTTAAATTGTTTTCCGAAAGCGCTGCCGCTTAAGTCTAACTCAACGCTAAACCCCAATCCGCGTAATTGTTGCGCTAACACCACACTGCGGGCCTCAGCTTTTTCTCCTTTGGAGACGAGATAAAAATCGGGAACCAAAAAAGATAAAGACTGCTTTTGTTGTAATAATATAATCAGACGTTCTAAACCGATCGCCCAACCCACTGCCGGCGTGTCTGGACCGCCTAATTGAGCTATTAAACCATCATAACGACCACCACCGCAAACCGTAGCTTGAGCGCCTAAATCATCGGACTGAATTTCAAAGGCCGTATGGGTGTAATAGTCCAATCCTCGCACTAAACAGGGATTAAGATTATAGATAACTCCCAAATCGGTTAGTAAAGATTGCACCCGTTCAAAATGCTTTTGAGAATCACTGCCGAGATGTTCAAGAATACTGGGGGCATTCTTACAGATAATCTTGGTTTTTTCGTCCTTACTATCCAAAATTCGCAGGGGATTTTTTTCTAATCTCTGTTGAGAATCTGCATCTAAATCAGCTTTGTAGGGAGTCAAATAATCTAGCAAGGCCTGACGATAATTTTGCCTATCTTGGGCATTTCCCAGGGAATTAATATCTAATTTTAGGGTTTCTAGCCCCACAGCTTTTAATATCTCGCTGGCAAGGGTAATTACTTCCACATCCGCCCTAGGGTCATCACTTCCCAACAATTCGACCCCGATTTGATGAAACTGTCGCTGCCTACCCGCTTGCGGACGTTCATAACGAAACATCGGCCCCTTATACCAGAGTCTTTGTACTCCTCCGGCGGCCTGTAATTTGTGTTCAATATAGGCGCGAACGACCCCAGCCGTTCCCTCCGGTCGCAAAGTCAGGGAACGTTGACCGCGATCAAGGAAAGTGTACATTTCTTTACCCACCACGTCCGTCGCTTCCCCGATACCCCGTTCAAAAAGTTGCGTCTGTTCAAAAATGGGAGTTCGTATCTCTTGATACAGCGCAGTCCCTAAAATTCTGCTGGCAGTTTCCTCTAACCACTGCCAGTAACCGACCTCCGCCGGTAAAATATCTTTTGTGCCTCGGATTGCCTGGATTTCGCCCATAGTTCTCTGTATTTTTATCCCTATTTGAACAATCTTAAACCGCTTAGAGTCACTAATACCGTCGATCCTTCATGACCGATGACACCAAGAGGTAAAGTTATATCACCGGCAAAATTGGCTATTAGCAATATGCCGATAAACGCGAGGGCGAAAGTGATATTCTGTTTAACGATGCGATTGGCACGACGACCAAGGTTAATCGCGCTGGGAATTTTGGCTAAATTATCGGACATAAGGATAATATCGGCCGTTTCCAGGGCCACATCACTACCAGCTTTTCCCATGGCAATCCCCACATTAGCCATAGCTAAAGCGGGCGCGTCATTAATGCCATCCCCCACCATAGCGACAGTGTGATATTTTTCTTGGAGATTTTTGATCACGGTTAACTTATCTTCGGGCAGTAAATCAGCGTAAACCTCCTCAATACCGAGTTTTTCAGCGACTTTATCGGCACTTTGTTGATTATCACCCGTAATTAAAACGATATGTTCGATACCGATCTTTTTTAGCTGCTTCACCAGATTAACTGCCGATTCCCGCAGGGTATCGGCCACAGCGATCGCCCCGATTATTTGATTCTCTTGTACTACCCAAACTAGGGTTCTGCCTTCTTTTTGTAAACGTTCGCGGATAGCTAAAATATTCTGGTCAAGATCGGAAATATGGTCACGAATATAGGCAAAATTGCCCACAGATACCGACTTATCGGCAATTTTTCCCGTGATACCCCGTCCCGATACCGCTTGCACCTGATTAGCACTGAAGAAATTTATACCACGTTCCCTGGCTGTGGCGGTAATAGCGAATCCGATGGGATGTTCCGAACAGGATTCTAGGGATGCAGCCACCGCTAACACCTCATTTTCGCTGACTGCATGGATAGGGATAATTTCCACCACTTGCAACTTACCGAGGGTGAGAGTGCCGGTTTTATCAAAAGCGATCGCTCGTATGCGGCCGATCATCTCCAATCTTGCGCCATTTTTGAATAAAATCCCCTGTTTTGCCCCGTTAGCGATACCCGATAACAAAGCTGGCATAATTGAGGCCATTAAAGCACAGGGAGAAGCCACCACGAGAAAAATTAAGGCCCGATAGATAGTAGTTTCCCAGGTCCAACCCCAGAGAAAAGGCGGTAAAATCCCGAAAATTAAGCCCAAAATCACGATAATTTTCGCATAACCCCGCTCGAAACCTTCGATAAACTGTTGGGAGGGAGGGGATTCATTTTGCGCTTTTTCTACCAAACGAATCACCCTCTCAATTAAGCGACTTTCGGGGGGAGTTTCCACCTTTAAACGTAGCACTCCCGCACCGTTGAGAGTTCCCGCAAAGACTTCTTCCCCGATGGTTTTATCCACGGGAAGCGATTCCCCGGTAATTGTTGCTTGATTAATGGGACTGTTTCCCTCCATAATAATGCCGTCAATGGGGATTAATTCGCCCGGTTTGACTAAAACTGTGTCACCGATCCGTAATTGCTTGATAGGAACCTCTTTTTCCCTGTCTCCCGTGATTAATCTAGCAGTATCGGGAGTCATGGCCATGAGAGAACGAATATTGCGATCGGTTTTCGCCATGGCAATCTGTTCTAATGCGCCACTAATAGCGAAAATCAGGATTAAAACGGCTCCATCGATGATGAGATAGTAATTACTATCCCAGAGTCCCAAAATCGCCGCCCCCAAGGCCGCTACAATCATTAACAGGTCCACATCCAGTTCTTTTTCCTCCCATAAAGTCGTCAATCCTGCTTGGGTACTCTCGTATCCTCCCACCACATAGGCGATCGCTAGTAGGATAAAAGCCGGGCCGATCAGATTAAGGTGTAGGCATAACCAACCAAAAAAGACTAAAATAGCGCAAATTCCTGCGGCAACTGCCGAGGAATACTCAGACAACCAAGAGGACGAGATACTCTGAATCATGGATCGATGGCAATTACTTTTCTCCCCATTCTAGAAAAAATTGGATCGATGCAGAAACCCCCTAGGACGTTATCCCCTGCAGCTAACCTAGCCGATAATAATTGGAATTTTGCCGAGGTTTGGATCGATCCGCTGCTATCTCCTCCCTATATCTTGCTTTTACTCGCTGAATCTTCAGGAAACTATCGCGTGTACGATCCCTCTGAGGGTTATCAGGTGGTATTTACCGGTGCGAGTTACGAGGCAGCGGAAAATTGGCTATTAGAGGACGAATTTGAACCGGTAGAGGGACGACTTTCGGCAGTAGAGATATAATTTCCTTATCTTGCTTTCCGCTTTTCTTCAAAACCCTTATTCTGTATGCTGTTTAGCAAGAATTAGCGATCGCCGCTTAACCAACTCAGGCCCTAATAGGTAAAATATAACCTGGGAGATTATAGTGAGAAGTTATGAAGTTGACTGTAACACTTGACCGTGACGAGGATGGGGTTTGGGTTGTAGAATGCCCCAGTATTCCGGGTTGTGTCAGCCAAGGTCAAACGAGAGCAGAAGCTCTAGAAAATATCAGAGATGCGATTATCGCTTGCCTTGAAGTTCGTGCAGAACGTGGACTACCGCTCACGATTGAAACTTGTCAAGTAGAGGTAATGGCCTAATCATGTCCTCTGCTCTTCCTGTTCTCAGCGGACGTGAAGTAGTCCGAATATTTGAAACCTTTGGCTGGCAAGTTGCGCGTCAAAGTGCAAGCCATATCATTATGGTTAAGGAGGGTGAACAGGTAACACTCTCTGTTCCTGATCATCGTGAAGTGGCTAAAGGTACGCTTCGTAGTCTTATTCGTACTGCTGGAATTACTTTACAAGAATTTGTTTCTGGCATGAGATGAACAAACAAGTCGAGGAAGCCGAAAATTGGCTACTAGAGGACGAATTTGAACCGGTAGAGGGACGACTTTCGGCAGTAGAGATATAATTTCCTTATCTTCCTTTCCCCCTTTCTTCGATGCTATCCTTACTAAAAAAGCTCTGGAATTGGCTAAAATCGCTCTTTATTGCCAGTCCGAGGGCAATTAACCTCAAAAAAGTCGAAAATACTCCTCCAGAACCCAGCGATGGGGAATATGAAGGGATATTGATGGGGTTATTCGAGCAGGTAGCGGCGGGAACCACTACCGACGGGTTACGGGGATGGCTATACAGTCGCCATTGTGACGATAAAAAGCTGGCGCGGTGGTTAGAGGTCAAAAGCGAGGAATGGCTACAGTATCCAGAAGATTATCAAACTTTGGGGCGGGATCTGGCGGCTTTAGGGAAGGTGATGACGGGAAATCTGGGGGAAGTATCCCAACGGATTAGCCTCCAGTTACGCGACGCGGTGAGGGATGTTTCCGGTGTGGAGGGGGAAAATCTATGCTCAAAGGAGACGGATTTAACGGAAGTGGTTCAGGATGCCGAATTCTGGTTTGAGCAAGGATACCAGAAAGTAATCAATGGGGATTTTATCGGCGCGATCGCATCCTTCGATCGAGCTTTAGAAATTAAACCCGATTACCCTGATGCTTGGATCAGCCGAGGGATTGCGTTATATAATTTAGGCAGATTTGAAGACGCGATCGCATCCTTCGATCGAGCTTTAGAAATTAAACCCGATTACCCTGATGCTTGGATCAGCCGAGGGATTGCGTTATATAATTTAGGCAGATTTGAAGACGCGATCGCAT
>NZ_JAQMSY010000166.1:0-10460 GCF_028329095.1 Microcystis sp. CS-574 | reverse complement strand
GGTGTGGGGTGTGGGGTGTGGGGTGTGGGGAGAATAAATAAAATAATCTCCTGTCTCCTGACTCCTATCTCCTGACTCCTATCTCCTAACGACCGACGACCGACTCCTAACCCCACCAACAAACTTTTGGCTCTTCTGGTTTATGTGTGGAAACGAAGCCTATACTGATAGTTTCTTCGGCAAAATAGTCGTAAAAGTCCTTCTCAGTCAACATTTCACGATTCCATAAGCAAAAATTATCACACAAAGTCGAGAAGAGCCAACTTTTGCCGCAAATCCTACTTATGAGACTATTTCAACAGCGTAACCGATTGCTGTGCTAATAGGGCAGTACCATAGGCTGCTTGCTCCTGTTGAGATAAAAGTACGGGAACCCCTAAATGACGCTGACGAATTATTCTCCAAGTCGAATTTTTTGCCCCACCACCCGCACTATAAACTCGCTCTAATTTATTGGCCCCCAATTCCTGTAAACGCTGATAACCTAAAGCTTCAATGCGGGCAATACTTTCTAGTAAACCATGCAAAAATTCTAGAGGATTATCGGGGCGGGGAGTCAGTTTTGCGGGTAAAAAAGGATCATTAATGGGAAAGCGCTCGCCCGCTTTTAGTAGAGGATAATAATCTAAATTACTTTCTTTTTGTCCATCTATTGCTAAACTATAATTTCTCAATTCTTGATCAGAAAAAAACTTCTTTAACACTGCTCCTCCCGTATTGGATGCCCCACCAGTTAACCACAAATTTCCTAAACGATGACTATAGATGCCATAGTTACTATCATCAACTTTCTGGCTACTTAATAATTTTAAGACTAAAGTTGAACCTAAAGATGTCACTGCATCCCCTAAACAATTAGCACCACTGGCTAAAAATGCCGCTATACTGTCGGTGGTTCCCGTATAAATTAAACAATCTTTCGGGATACCAAAACGAGTCACTAAATCCGGTTTAATAGTATCGATCTCTGTACCCGGGGCAAAAATTTGCGGCAGTAAATTAAACATCGGTAAATTCTCTAACCAATCCGGATAACAGAGATTTTCGAGATCATAACCTAACTTTAAGGCATTATGATAATCACTAATTCCCAGTTTACCATGCAGCAGAAATGCTAACCAGTCCGCTTGCGAGAGAAAATAACGCGCTTGCGAAAAAATTTCTTGCTGACTCCACCAAAGTAATTTGGCTAAACTAGAGGTGGCACTAATCACGGGATGGTGAGGGGGTGCTATAGCTTTAATTGCTTCTAAAAACCCAATTCCTCGCCCGTCATTGTATAATATTGCCTCAGAAAGAGGATTACCCCAATTATCACATAATAACACCGTCGAGGAAGTACCATTAATAGCGATCGATTTAAGTTCTGAACGCACCGAATTCCCTAGATTATCCAATAAATAAAATAGGGCCTTTTGCCAATCCTGAAAATTGGCATTAGTGAAGGGATAATCAACCTCAGCGACGATATTTTTGCTAGAATCAATAGCAATCGCTCGCGCTCCCGATGTGCCAAAATCAATACCTAAAGATAAACCCATAGATGTCTTCACAACCCCCTCATTCTGGCTACCATTGGGATGGTATCACTTCCCGATTCTTTGAAGGTTGGTACTTCCGAGTCATGATTCCGCAATTAGCCGACGGATTCGCCTTTATGTATTCTATTCAAGACCCAAGGGGCGGTCAAGTCAATAGCGGCGGAGCAGTGCAAATTTTAGCCATAGAATCTGATTATCTTTGTCGCACTTTTCCCGATACGGATAAATTTTGGGCAAGTCGTCAGCAATTAGCCATTATCCATTGGGGAAAAACTAACTTAAAAATCCGTCCCTGTCTTCTTTCCCCGTCAGCTTTTTTTGAGTCTATTCAAGAGGGTTATCAAGCAACGGCAAACCAGCAGCAAGGACGAATTTATGATCCCGTCACTGGAGAAATCTGTCAATGGGATTATTGCGTTGAAACTAGGTACAGTTGGGGAGATAACAAGCGTCCACCCCAAGCAACAGCAGGAATATTATCTTATTTACCGATTTTTGACCCGGGTTGGCAGATTTTAACTGCTCATGGTTTAGCAACGGGAATGATTACCCATCGGGGAAAAAATTATCAATTTGAGAATGTACCTTTTTATAGCGAGAAAAATTGGGGTTATTCTTTCCCCGAAAAGTGGTTTTGGATTAATTGTAATGCTTTCCCTGAAAATCCCGATTTAACCTTAACCGCAGTGGGTGCTACCCGGAAAGTTCTTAACTGGACGGAATCGGTGGGAATTATCGGTATTCACTGGCAAAATCGCTTTTATAAGTTTGATATCTGGAATTCTCAACTAACTTGGACAGTGCAACCCTGGGGATACTGGGAAATGAGGGCAACTAACGAGAATTATACCATTGTCTTAATCGGGATCAGTGATCATCCTCCCGACCGCGTGCGTGTACCCACGGAAAAAGGTCTCTCTTTTGCTTGTCAAGATACCCTCAAAGGTAAATTATCGATAAAATTGGCTGATAGTCGTGGTAAAACCCTTATAAATGCCTCTAGTGGTCTAGCGGGCCTCGAAATTGGCGGTATTTGGCCATCAGCTTGGATTAAACAGTGAGTTAAATCACCATGGCGACGGAAAAATGTGGAACGAACCACAGAGACACAAAGGACACAAAGATCGATCGCTACTATATAAGTCAAACTTATCACACAAAGAATAAGAGAGCCGGGGAACTTGTCACCACACTGGCAATTAGATATTTAATTATAACCACTTACTTAATAAAGATGATAATTATTTACTTTTCTATGATTTTATCTAATCTTTCCTGAATCAATAAAGCTAGGGAAGAACGCAAAAAAAATAACCCAAATAACCCCGCTAAACTGAAGGGAATAATAGCTAGTTTGCTATAGTTGGTGTTTAATAAAAATATGGCTGAGATAATGCTAAACCCCAATAGACAGACGTTAATTAATACTTTAATTCCCAGATAAATTTTTTTCAGAAGTCGCTCATTTTCGCGTGACTTAACTTGAAAAACTAAATTTCCTCGCTCGATTTTTTCCTCTAACTGACGGATCATTCTTTCGTTTTTATTACCTTTTTGCCATTGTTGTTGAAAAAAAGTGCGAGCTTGATTAGCTAGGGTAAACATGGTGTTGGTAGTTCCTCCTGATACCGCTAGACTTTTCACAAAAGGTTGACTAGCTGCTAATAAATTATACTGGGGATCTAAAGAGCGGGCAATCCCATCCAAAGTGGTGACAGATTTAATAATAAAAGTCATTTGGGGAGGTAAGCGAAAAGGTTGCTGTTTAAACATTAAATACACTTGATCGCTAATTTGTTCAAAGACCCTCACATCTACCGGTTTATCGCGAAATTCATCTAAGAGAAACTGGACGATATTTCGCACGGGTTGCAGATCTCTAACGGGTTCAATTAAACCCATATACACCAGAGTTTTTAAGACTGTTTCCGTATCCTTTCTCAAGACAGCGAAAAAGGTTTCGATCATTTGATCTTTAGCGACGGACTTTAACTCGAACATCGTGCCAAAATCGTAGAAAATTAACTCCCCTTCCTGACTAACTGCCATATTACCCGGATGGGGATCCGATTGGAAAAAACCATCCTGTAATAGTTGTTTGAGATAGGAACAGATCCCCAGTTGAATAATCCCATCTACGTTAATACCATTAGCTAGTAAAGTCTCTCGATCATCGACTTTAATCCCGGGTACATACTCCAAAGTTAATACCTTGCGGGTGGTATATTGCCAGTAAACTAAAGGGACTTTTACTTGAGGATAATTCTTAAAATTTTCCCGAAAGCGATCGGCATTTTTGCCCTCATGAATATAATCGATTTCCTGAAAAAGTAGTTCAAAGAATTCTTGATAGATAGCTTCTAAATTATATTTTTTCACCACGGGTAAAATATTTAACCAACGGGTGAGACGATGCAACAATTCAAAATCGAGATTAAATAGTCCTTCTAGATTCGGTCTTTGTACCTTAATAACGACTTCTTCCCCACTTAATAACCGCGCTCGATGTACTTGTCCTAAACTGGCACAAGCGAGGGGAGACACGGTAAAACTTGCAAATAAATTATCTAGGGGTTGTCCTAATTCTGTTTCAATAACTCGGATCGCTTCTTGACTATTAAATTCGGGAACTCGATCCTGTAATTGGGTTAATTGTTCGATATATTCGAGCGGAATTAAATCTGCTCGCGTCGATAAAGATTGTCCAATTTTAATAAAAGTTGGTCCCAAATTCATGAGGCGATCAACTAACCATTTCGCTCTCCTTTGCCGTTTTTTGCCCCTATTAGCCCCCGTTAAACGATCCCAGAGCAAAAAAGTCAAAAACTGCGTTGTAAAGCTAAATATCTCCAATTGACGAATAATTGGCGATCGCAAGCTTTGCTGCCAATGTAAAGACTTCGAGGAATCAAAGGGAGTAAGCATTAGTTATCAGTGATCAGTTATCAGTTATCAGTGATCAGTTATCAGTGATCAGTTATCAGTGATCAGTTATCAGCAAAACCAATCTACAGCGTTTCTCGTCAAGGTGAAGTATAAATTAAACCTTGCCGAAGCAAGGATTCCAGTCGCAAAAATGTGCTTCATCTATCTGAGAAATGCTGTCAAGTGTTACCTTCCCGTTTCCGAATTGGCCGGTAAAAATCCGGATTTTCAGTTTTTAATCTCTGGGACGGGGTAAACCCAGATCTACCGATAGAAGATGACTGCAAGCAAAACCAGAAAAGGCCACCGCGTTTAATCCTTGACCGGGGAAGGTACTATCTCCCACACAATAAAGATTAGGAATAGCTGTGCGATTAAAGGGCATTCCTAATAAACCTAACAGTTTTCTTCGAGGTATTGGGCCATAACTGCCATCGATTCTATTCAAAAAGCGGCGATGGGTGCGGGCCGTGCCAATTTCGATATAATCTAATCCTGTATCTAGTTTAGGAAAGAGTTTTTTCAGGCGATCGATGAGACGATGAGCAGCGGCCTCTTTTTTCTGTTGATATTCTTGGGGGGGCAGTTTTTGCCATTGATCAATCCAGCTAGGGGTGAAAGTATGAATGATATGATGGTCCGGGGGTGCGAGGGAGGGATCGAGTAAGGTAGGAATAGAAACAAAGATAGTTCCCTGTTCTGCTTCCATATTTTCCCAATCTTCTAGTAAAATATGGTGACATTCGCTTCCTGACGGTAACACATCGGCCTTAACTCCCAGATGCAAACTCAGGAAACTGGGGGATTTTTGATAGCGTTTTTGCCATTTTTTTTCGCTACCCGGGAGAGATTCCGGGGGGAGTAGTTTCTCGAAGGTATCCCAACGGGTGGCATTAGAAACAATCTTTTTCGCGTAATATTCCTTCCCATTGGTCAATCTTACCCCGATCGCCCGTCCTGCATCTAAAATAATCTTATTCACTCTCGCTTGATACTGGATTTCACCACCAGCTTTTTCCAATCCCTCGACTAACTTGAGAGCAATCTGTCCCACTCCCCCCCGGGGGTAGTTAATTCCCCCGTAATGGCGATCGCTAAAGACCATTCCCGCATTAATCATCGGAGTGCGATCGGCGGGTACTACCGACCAACAATAACATTCCATATCGATAAATTTCAATAATTTCGGGTCTTTAATATATTTTCTGGCCACATCTCCCGCATTTTGGGGTAAATACTTGACCAATCCCAAACAGGATAAAGGATGCTGGAAAAAAACCCTAGTCAGATAGCGGGGTTCTTCCAATGATAGTAAATCCATACTATTGAGGCAATTAAACACCTGCCAGCATTCATCGTAAAAGCGCCGGATACCGGTTTTTTCTGCGGGAAAATGGCTAATTAATTCCTGTAAAAATTGTTCGTAGTCGCGATGAACTTTTAGGTCTAATCCGTCCGGGAGATGATAATGGATCTGGACGGGATCGGCAATGGTTTCGATACTCATATCCACCGCTGCCAAAGCCTTGGTTAAGAGGTTAGTCGTCCCCTTTTTGCCAAAACCAAAAATCATCGAAGCACCCACATCAAAACGATAACCCTCTCGTTCAAAATAACCCGCGCTGCCCCCCGGAATCAGATAACTCTCTAAAACCAAGACTTTTGCCCCTTTTGCCGCTAATTGCGTCGCTGTCACCAATCCCCCGATTCCCGACCCAATCACGATCGCATCGTACTGATTACTCATAACTTGACTCGATAAATTTTTGCATCAATTCTTGATTGTAACCCTTGACTAGCGGTCATCTATCGGCTAGTTTGGGGGAGCAAAAAATTTTGGGGGAGCGATGAAAAGTTGCTAAAAGGAAAAAAGTCCGGCTCTCTTATTCTTTGTGTGATCTCGCGTAGCGAGCGCGTTGCGACCAGTTTAACTTACTATAGAAGCGATCAATCTTTGTGTACTCTGTGTCTGGAGTGGTTCCTTCCACTCCCTCGCCAGCAGGACTGTATCTTAGAATATATTTTACCCACCAAACCTAAGAGAGCCAAAGTCTTGACAAATCCCGCCGCTTGACATAATTGGATTTAGGTGATATTATGTTGCGGAAAGACGGACAGTGCTACTGTTATAAAAAATATTGGCTCTTCTCGTTTGTGTATGGAAGAGAGAAGAATAGGGGTAGTTTTCCGTAAATATATTCTTCAAAGCCTTGCCTAGCAAGATTCGTCCGAATAATAAGCACTGATTACCAGACAAAGTCGAGAGGAGCCAAGTAATTTACCTAAGATTAATTAATCAAGTGGATAATGTATAGAAAACTGGCGAACAAAATCCTTAAATTGGCTAATTACCTATCTAGGTCATCGAAGCGATCTCTTTTAATGATCACCGACTGCCTTGTTTTTTGTCTAACCATCTATCTGGCCTTCTCTCTCAGGTTTAATCTGAGCCTCGAACATCAGGAAATTAGACCTTTTTTAGAGCCAATATTGGGCTTAATTGCCATTAAAACTCTAGTTTTCTATCTCAAAGGTATTTACAGTCCCGTAGTACGTTATACAGGATTAGAGTTTCTTTCCTCCGTACTGCAAGCGGTTATCTATAGTTCAGGGTTTTTAATCATTCTGGCCTACTTTCAAGGGGATGCCTTTTTGCCGCGTTCAGTCCTGATTATCGACGCATTGTTAACCCTAGTATTGGTTATCGGGGTGAGATTGTTGATTCGTTCTGTCTTTCACCGTCTGAATATTTACGTCAGTAGTGTGGATAGAGAACCGACAATTGTTATCTATGGTGCGGGGGTTGTGGGTCGTCAATTGGCACGTTCCCTACAAAATGACCCCCACTATCGTTTATTGGCCTTTGTTGATGATAATCCCGATTTGCAGCACCGAGTGATCCAAGGCTTTAGGGTTTATCCCCCCTCTCAATTGGCACTACTGCACCAAAAAACAGCCTTTGACTGGGTTATTCTCGCTATTCCTAATGTAGCCAAGGCCAGAAAGCGGCAAATCATCGAAAGTCTAGAAACTTTACCCATCGACATTAAAACCGTTCCTCCCCTCTCAAAAATTTTATCGGGAGAAACGACCATCAATCAGATTCGCAGTGTCGATGTCTCGGAATTATTAGGACGGGAAGAAATTCTACCTCATCCCGAACTTTTGGGAAAAAATGTCACCGGTAAAGCGGTGTTAGTCACCGGGGGTGGTGGTTCCATCGGTTCGGAATTATGCCGACAAATCGCCTTCCTCAACCCAAAATGCCTGGTAATCTACGAATTAAACGAGTTTTCTCTCTACAAAATCGATCTTGATTTAAGCGAAAATTATAGCGATTTACGCAAGTATGCCTATCTAGGCAATGTTCTCGACCGCAATCATCTAGACCGAGTCATCCAACAACACCAGATTGAGACAATTTATCACACGGCCGCCTATAAGCACGTTCCCCTTGTGGAAGCCAATGCTAGTCAGGGGGTTTACACTAATGTTTGGGGTAGTTTAAATGTCGCTCAGACTGCGATCGAGAATTCAGTTAGTAATTTAGTTCTTATTTCCACCGATAAGGCCGTCAGACCAACTAACATTATGGGGGCCAGCAAACGCTGTGCTGAGTTAGTCGTGCAAGCTTTGGCCGCTTTACCCGACAGTTCCACCTGTTGCGCGATCGTCCGCTTTGGCAATGTTCTTGATAGTAGCGGTTCCGTGGTGCCGCGTTTCCGGGAACAAATCGCCCAACGTAAGAATATTACCCTCACCCATCGCGATATTATTCGCTATTTTATGTCTATTCCAGAGGCGGTGCGTTTGGTTATACAAGCGGGAGCCATGGCCCGAGGGGGTGAGGTATTCCTGTTAGATATGGGTGAACCGGTAAGAATTTACGATTTGGCCCTACAGATGATTCGTTTAAGTGGCTTGGAATTAGGGCAAGATATCGATATTGAAATCACGGGATTAAGACCGGGGGAAAAACTCTACGAAGAATTATTAATCGATACCGATAAAGCTCGTCCCACCTCTCACCCAAAGATTTTTTGCGCTCATGAACACTTTCTTGCTTGGGAGGAATTGCAAATGAAATTAGAACAACTGCTTAATTCTATTCAAGTTAATGACCGTCAGGGCCTAGTTAAGTCCCTACAAGATTTAGTTCCCGAATACCGTCCCCCGCAGCAAATGGCAAGTAATTTGTCAAATCAAAAGTGAAAAAGAGGAGTTTTGCCTCTCCTCTTGTTGCCAAAATTTATTAATCTAATTGAACCGAATGCTCTTGTTTTAATTGCTTTTGGATAGCTTTTACCGTCTGCTCAATTTTATTGATTCCGCGAGAAGAAGGGCGATTTATTCTATCAGCTAGAGGAGAAGTTTGTTGAATAGCGATGCTTAGATAAAGGGGAAAAGCGAGGGTAAAGGCTAAAAAAAGACGTTGTAACATAATCCACTCCCACAAAAGTTCTTCAGCGATTATTTTAGCCGGCTGAAACTTTTACCAGAATAACGACTAACTAGGAAAATTTCAGCCAGTTTGTGACAGTCCGGCAATTGGTGGGGCAATCCTAAAGAATTAGTGCTGAAACCCTCAACCCTAGACCGAGAGTCTGATACATTGATCTAAGAATATGATCGATCGCTCTATCTATGCACAAAATTCCAGTTACTGTGATCACGGGTTTTCTGGGTGCGGGAAAAACTACCCTCATCCGTCATCTACTGCAAAATAATCAAGGCCGACGGGTGGCCGTTATGGTCAATGAATTCGGAGAAGTGGGAATTGATGGTGATTTGTTGAAAAGTTGTCAGACCTGCGACGACAACCCCAACGATAATATTGTGGAATTGACCAACGGTTGTCTGTGCTGCACAGTACAGGAAGAATTTCTCCCCACCATGCAGAAATTGCTGGAGCGACGGCAACAGTTGGATTGTATGCTGATCGAAACTTCCGGATTAGCTTTACCTAAACCTCTGGTTCAAGCTTTTCGCTGGCCGGAAATCCGCAACGGTGCGACGGTGGACGGAGTAATCACCGTGGTGGATGGTTTTGCTATCGCTAGGGGTCGTCTGGTGGCGGATTTAGATGCTTTAACGGCACAAAGGCAAGCAGACCCCAATTTAGAACACGAAACGCCTATTGAGGAGTTATTTGAGGATCAGTTAGCCTGCGCTGACCTGGTACTCCTAACTAAAACCGATCTCATCAGCGAAATTGAATTAGAAAAAATTATTAATTGGCTGAAAACACAACTGCGATCGACGGTAAAAATAGTTACTTGTGCCGATGGACAAATTAGCCCCGATGTGCTATTGGGATTTAATGCCGCCGTCGAGGATAATTTAGCTAGTCGTCCTAGTCATCATGATCACGAGGAAGAACACGATCACGATGAGGATATCAATTCTGTGCAGTTTTGCCTCGATTCTCCCGTAGATGCCCGAATTTTGACCCAACGGCTCAAGGAATTGGTGGCCCGAGAAGAAATCTATCGGGTCAAGGGATTTGTTAACGTGGCCAACAAACCGATGCGTATGGTGTTACAGGGAGTCGGCGATCGCTTTGATTCTTTCTTTGATCGACCCTGGCAATCGACGGAAACGCGGCAAACTCGCTTGGTCTTTATCGGCCGGTCCCTCGATAGTCAGAGAATCGAGCAGGCCTTAACTAGGGTTTGCTGAAGAAGTTTTTCCTAGTAGTCTGTCAAGTTTGAATTGAGGGATAGAGTTTTTTTAATTTATACCAATTCTCCAAAGTCTGACTACAGAAGTTTAATCCCCCTAAATCCCCCTTAAAAAGGGGAACTTAAAGGGGGATTTAAATTCGATGTGTAGTTTTCATTTAGAGAAATGGTATTAATACGAGCATCAGCAGTAGTAAATCTCCAGTCAACTGAATTTGACTTTTCATTTCGATTTTCTTCCCATGCCTTAATTTCTTGTTTTAAACTATCCATGTCTGGGATACGACGATCGAGACATTGACGATTCAAAACG
>NZ_JAQMSY010000165.1:0-32999 GCF_028329095.1 Microcystis sp. CS-574 | reverse complement strand
TTACAGTAACCCTGTCAAATCCCGTTAATGCTACCATCAATCCCGAAGGAGGAATAGGAGAAGTTATCATTACTGATACTTGGCAAAGCACTCTCACTCGCACCCTACCCAACAATGTCGAAAACCTCAGACTAATTGGCACTAATAATATTAATGGTACAGGTAACGCTGGTAACAATAATATCACTGGAAATAATGGTATTAATCAAATCAATGGAGGTGTGGGAATTGATACTTTAACCGGTGGTTTGGGTGCAGATATCTTCATCTTTCAATTTGGCCAATCTACCATATCAACAAGCGATCATATCACAGATTTTGCCATCAATAGTGATAAAATAGACTTATTAACTCAAGGTGGAACTGCCATGAGTGCGCCTAGTAGTTTCAGTCGTGCTGCTGATAGCACTGTCACCACTTTAGACAATTTAATCAATCAAGTATTTACTGATGCCAATGGAGCCACTACAGGTAATCAAGGATTAGGGGTTAATAGTGCCGCCTTAGTGCAGGTAACAACCGGTGCGATAGCTGGAACCTACCTCATTATTAATGATGGCACGGCTGGCTTCCAATCCAGCAATGATTTATTAATAAATATGACTGGATTTACCGGTACTTTACCAGCTTTAGGGAACATTCCGGTGGGTAATTTCTTTATCTAAGTGTCTAAGCTCTCCTTCTAAGTCACCTAGAAAACGGGTTTCTTCAAGAAACTATTTAGAAACCCGTTTTCTGGACTTTAAGAAAAAAAACGTTTCGCTGACAAACTCTATAAAGAACGTAGGTTGGTTTGAAACATGAAACCCAACGCCTGCTCATGTTAAGCTTTTCACTACTACTTATAGTTAATCATGTATTTCTGGCAATTTCGTGTTTATCAGCGTCCTTTGCTGCGTCCCCTACAAACCCATCACGGACTCTGGCAAATTAGGGAAGGAATTATTATTCGCTTAGAAGCGGAAGATGGACGTATTGGATGGGGAGAAATTGCTCCTTTACCTGAATTTGGTTCAGAAACATTATCGGCAGCAATATTATTCTGTCAAAGTCTCGAAAATCCCCTATCAATAAATTCAATTTTTTCTATTCCTGAACAATTTCCTGCTTGTCAATTTGCCTTTGAATCAGCTTTAGAAGATTTAAGTATCGAGAATAAATCAAGAGAATTAGAACCGAAAAATTATAGTTATTTATTACCCACCGGTGCGGCAGTATTTCCCTGTCTGGATGATATTTTAGCCGCTAATAAAACTAATACTTATAAATGGAAAATTGCGGTCAATTCTCTCAAGCAAGAGTTAACCTTATTTGAAAAATTAATTACCCGATTACCCAGAAACACTAAATTGCGTTTAGATGCCAATGGGGGATTAAGTATTGCTGAGAGTAAAATCTGGTTAAAAATTGCCGATGAATGTCAAATAATTGAATTTATCGAACAACCTTTACTCCCGTCTCAATGGTTAGAAATGTTGCAATTAAGTCAAGATTTTACCACAGGGATTGCTTTAGATGAATCGGTGGCCAATCTTCGACAAATAGAGGAATGTTATCAACGGGGATGGCGAGGAATTTTTGTGATTAAACCTGCTATTAATGGTTCAATACAAGGTTTAAGAAATCTCTGGGAAAAATATCCCTTAGATTTAGTATTTTCCTCGGTTTTAGAAACTAATATCGGCAGAAAAGCCGCTGTACGTCTAGCACAAGAATACCCCAAAAAGGAGCGAGCTTTAGGTTTTGGTGTGCAACAATGGTTTAATAATAGTGACCCCGATTGGTTAGAAAAACTGTGGACGACATCAGCAAACAATTAGCATATCTCAGTCAAAAAGATTGGTTATATGGATACAATAGCCAGAAATTTTATCAATTATATCAGTCCTATTCTCAGCAATTTATCGCCGCAGATAATCCTCGATTAACTATACTGCTTGCTGAAGGCAATCTCCTTAAATTCTTAGCGATATTCTTGGCTGCCGTCAGGTCAAAAAGTTGCCTATTTTTAGCTAATCCTGACTGGAAAACTAACGAATGGGAACAGGTTTTCTCTCTGGTGCAACCCGATTATATTTTTGGCGAAAATATCAAGGTTTTTAACTATAATTCTCCTCCTGTCAATCCTTTGACTAATTCTCTGATGATACCCACGGGAGGAACCTCGGGAAAAATTCGCTTTGCTATCCATAACTGGTTAACTTTAACTGCTTCTGTTAAAGGTTTCTCTGAATATTTTCAAGTCAAGCAGGTTAACTGTTTTTGCCTACTGCCTTTATATCATGTTAGTGGTTTAATGCAGTTTCTGAGAAGTTTTTTAACGGGGGGAGATTTTGCTGTTATTCCTTACCATAAAATCAAACAAAAGCGTGTAAATAATCTCAATCTTCAAGATTATTTTATCTCCTTAGTTCCCAGTCAATTACAATTTTTTCTAGAAAATGATCCTCGATGGTTAGCCAATTTTAAAACAGTTTTCCTAGGAGGTTCCCCTGCATGGCCATCTTTACTAGAAAAAGCTAGAGAATATAATATTTCTCTGTCTCCCACCTATGGAATGACGGAAACTGCCTCACAAATTGTCACCCTTAAACCAGAAGATTTTCGACAAGGAAATAATAGTAGTGGACAGCTATTACCCCATGCTCAGATAAAAATTAATCCCGATAACCAGAAAATTATTATTGAAGCGAAATCTTTATTTTTAGGCTATTATCCCCATCTTAATCAAGCAAGCTACTTCGAGACGGATGATTTAGGTTACTTGGATGAAAGTGGTTATTTATATATCATTGGTCGCGATAGTCAAAAAATAATTACCGGAGGAGAAAATGTTTATCCTTTTGAGGTAGAAACTGCCATTAGACACACTAATTTAGTTAAAGATGTGGTGGTTTTGGGATTGCCAGATTCTCGATGGGGACAGATAATTGTGGCTTTTTATGTCCCCGTTAACTCTCAGATAAACCAGACAATTATTCAATCCCAGATTAAGGATAAATTAGTCAATTATAAACTGCCGAAACATTGGATAAAATTACCAGAGATACCAAAAAGTCCCCAAGGCAAGATTAATCGAACCAATTTAATTAAATTAGCTGAAACTTTTTTGACACCGAGTCAAACCTTGGACTATAATTATAAGTAGCTGGTTATAATTAAATTAAAAATGGATTTTAGGTTCGATCCCCCCTGCCCCCCTTAATAAGGGGGGTGCCGATCCCCCCTTAGTCCCCCCTTAATAAGGGGGGTGCCGATCCCCCCTTAGTCCCCCCTTAATAAGGGGGGTGCCGATCCCCCCTTAGTCCCCCCTTAATAAGGGGGATGTCTGACAACTTTTAACACCTACCTACTTAGCAGTTATCTTAATGGTGAGTTATGAGGTTTTCCTTTTGGGGAGACTCTGAGACGATATAATCGGGTAAAATGGCTATGGGTGCTAATCCCAGCAGATTTAAATTAGGTTTATTTTCCAAAATTATAGTGACTGTTCCAACATCTGACCGTGTTCTTTAAGCCATTGCTTTGCCTGTTCCATAGTAGCAATTTGCGACCTGATAATCTGCCAAAATCGTGGAGTGTGGTTCGATTCAATCAGATGCGCTAACTCATGAACTACCACATAATCAATTACGAACATCGGGGCTTTGATCAATCGCCAGTTAAAGTTAACATTGTCTTGGGGTGTACAAGAACCCCAGCGATATTTGCTGTCGGTAATTTTAGCCTGATTAAACCTGACACCAAGCTTTTTAGCATAAAGGTTGACACGAGGAAGTATCTTCTCTTTTGCCTTCTGAATATACCAATCTTGAAAAATCTCGCCACCATTCTCTGTTAGTGCCTTTGGTACTCGAAAGCGATTGTTAATAAACTTTATCTCTGTCTGATCATCAACCAATTCTAAACGATAGTAGCGCCCTAAATAAAGAAGCGACTCGCCATTAACCAGTTCCTTACCCGGAGGATGAAGTGGGACTCGATACTTTTGCTCGTGGTGAATTTTTTCATAGAGCCACTGCTTGCGTGACTCTACTATTTGCTGGATCTTATCGGGATGAGTACCAGTAGGCGCTCTGACCACGATCGAGCGATCACGTTCCACGGTAATGGTCAGGGTCTTACGACTGGAAGAATAAATGATTTTATAGTCAAGTTTCATATTAAAAGTCGCTCAATTTTACTCGATTCAGCCTAAAAAATTCGGTCGTTATTTTTCTCTGCTATTTCCATCACCCGCGAGATAATCTGTTCTCGATTGTCCATAAGATTGGGAATTTGGTAAAAGTCGGGAGAGAGTAACACTTTTTGAATCTCTGCCTTAAGTTTCTTGCGAGCGGGAATGCTCTCCCAAAAGCTAGTTAATTGTAACTCCTGCTCAACAACGGTAAATACCTGTTGAGTGAGAGCGACCATCTGAGAAACCATATCGTCAGTTAATGCCGCTTCTCCAAAACACTCCCGTCTGAACATCCGAAAGAAGGGCAGCTGCTTTTTCCTGTCCAGTCCGTAGGTAGGCTCATTTTTTGCTTCTCTCGCCTTCTGGCGTAGTTTTTCCAGTTCTTGGTAAATCTTGTCCCAATTGTCTTTAAACTCCTCGAAGATGGCTCTCAGTGCTTCAGAAAAGGAGGCTTGCAGTTCGGGATCGTCCACCAGATCGATCTCGATATAGTGGCGGAGAGCGTGTTCGATTGCGGCGGCCTTTGTTTTGACTCGCTGGTGTTTCTGGACATGACTCTCAAAGTCCTTATCCAAGATCGAGATCGGTTTAACTTTCTCGTCGATTCCCCTTGATTGCAGATACTGGTCGGTCAGGGCCCGCAGCTTGGGTGGGATTCCCTTCATACTCAGGCGCTCGTCGCGGAAGTGCTTCCCCGCTAGTATATTCACTGCGGTGAGAGATTGGTAGTCTCTCATGTAGTTCAAGGCCTCCTTGGCGGGATAGACCAAGTTAAGGCTGCGGGTCAGCTTCTTGAAGGCCAGCATGAACTCGAATCGCACATCCTCATCATAGAAGAGGTCGAAAAAGGCATCTTGATCGTTCAGGTCGGTGAGTCCATGTTGCTTCAAGAGTGCAAGGATTTTGCGGTGGTCATCCTCAAGCTGACGGATCTCGTCCTCGGGAAAACTTAAGGTTTCCTCGACTTCTTGCTGCTCTCGCTCGTCGTAGTTATCAATGGCTCGCTTCAGGTGGTGGCCGATGCCTACATAGTCCACGACAAAGCCTTTATCCTTGTTCGCACCGCCGACTCGGTTGACACGGGCGATCGCCTGTAACAGGTTGTGGGCCTGGATGACCCTATCGAGATACATCACCTGCTCTACTGGGGCATCAAAGCCAGTCAGTAGCATATTATTGACGATGACAATGCCCACATCTCCAGTAATCCCCTCATCCCTTGCGTCAAAGGGCAGTTTAAAGCTTTTAATAGTAGTATCGTGGCGGGTGGAGTTGCTGTATTGCTTGAGGTGGGGTAGGTCGTTATGACTGCCGGAGATGACCACATCGGTCTTAAGTCGCTTCAGGCGATCGAGGTTAAGCCGGTGGGGATTCCCCTGCTCCAATTTGGCAATCTCCTCGGCCAGGGCAGCATCTAAATGCTCTTTGTACCGCACCGCCGCCTCCCGGGAAGTCGCCACCACCTGGGCCTTGTAGCCGTTGGGAAAGATGCACTGGAGATAGTGCTGCACCATATCCTTGGCTTTAGCGGCGATGGTGGGATGAGCTTCCAGGTAGGCATCCCGCGAACCATGGCCCAAAATCTGCAGCCGCTCTTGCAGGTTGTACTCACTGAAGACATCGGCAAAAGCCGCATCCATAGCTGTCTGATCAGACACCTCGGCGTTATGGGTGCGCCCGGTGTAAACAATTTCTAGGGTCACGCCGTCCTCGATGGACTGGCCCATGGTGTACTTGTCGATGTAGTCCCCGAAAACTTTCTCAGTTTTGTCGATGGGGGTGCCGGTGTAGCCAATACGGGAAGCGTAGGGGAGAGCTTTGTCGAGGTTTGTCCCCAGCAGGCTGTACTGAGAGCGGTGGGCCTCATCGGTCATCACCAGGATGTTGCTGCTCCGGTTTAGCTCCGGGAAGGTCTCCCGCAGTTCCCGCTCTTGGAATTTGTGGATCATGGCCATGACCAGATCCGAGGAGTCGCTGCGAAGTAGTTCCTTCAGTTTGGCGATGCTATTGGCGGGCTTAACGGTAAAGCCAACACTTTGGCCGGTCTCGGCGAGTTGCTGCTCTAGTTGGGTGCGATCGGTGATAAATACCACTTTCCACTGGGAAAGGTTGTTATGGCGGTACATGGCCCGCACCATAAACATCATGGTAAGGGACTTACCTGACCCCTGGGTATGCCAGATGATGCCGCTGCGCTCCCGGGGGGTTTTGCCCTCTAGGAGACGCTCCACGGCTTTCTTGACGGCACGAAACTGCTGATAACGCCCGACGATTTTGATGGTTTCTCCCTTGTTGTTGATGGAGAAAAGGGTGAAGTTGCGAATAATCTCTAGGAGGTTATCGGGGGCAAACATTCCCGCCACCAGTCGCTGCTGGTCATTGGGGGAGCTAATGCCGTGTTCTAGTTCTTCTAGGGTGCGGGGATAGGGGTCAGCCCAACGGAAGAAGTATTTTTCGGTGTGGGTGGTAATAGTGCCAAATTTTGCCTGATTGCGGCAGGTAGCTACGACAAACTGGTTATAGAAAAAGAGGGGGACATTTCCCTCGCCCTTAGCGCCGCGCTGTTCGCTGTAGCGGAGGAGTTGCTCGATCGCCTCGGCAATGGGTTCTTTGACTTTGGGAGATTTACATTCAATGACCACCACTGGCAGCCCATTGAGAAAGAGGACAATATCGGGGATGATGTGGTTTTCTGTGCCTAGAATCCGCACCTTAAACTGGCAAACGGCGATAAAGCGGTTGTTAGTTGGGTGGTCAAAGTCGATAAACCTGACGGTGGGGCTTTTTTCGCCTGTTTTACGGTTCTCTGAGACGCTGGTATTCTCCTGAAGCAGTTTAAAGACGTGGCGGTTATTTTCCAGTAAGTTGGTGCTGGGGAAGTTGGCGGTGAGTTGTTTGATGGCTTCTTCTATTTGGTCGGTTTCTAGCCAGGGGTTGATGATTGTAAGCTGTTCTCGCAGCACTGGCAGCATCACCACCTCGGTAAAGCTTTCTCTAAAAGTATCCTGTGGTTTTTGTTTTGTCTCTAAATCCAATATTTCCCAATCTAAACCGTACAGTTGGTCAAGTAAGGGCTTTTCGACCCCGTTGCGCTCATCGAGTTTGATAGGTTGAGGTGTTTTGTTCATGACCAGATAACCTTTATTTAACTGTATTTATGAGGTTTTTCGTCTTTGGAAACCAACGCTGCTTTGTGTACTAATACTAAATCCGTTGAGTAACGCACAGAAAACGGGTTTCTCGGAGAAATCCGTTTTCTACTCATCAAATGTCACGCTTCCTTTGAGGGGATTGATATCAGTGGTTTCGACGGGTAATATCTTCTCTGCATTATCCAACAAGATAACGCGGATCTGTTTACCTTCCCATTCAGAAGAATATTCGGCGGGAATGGTGACTATGCCGTTTTTTAGGATGGTTTTAAATTCGATCGCTTGCATGGTAAATCTATGGGCAAGGGAGTTATGTTTAGTTTAGCGAATCGTCTGATATCGAGATCATGGGATATAGATCGCCTGAGCAGTTTGGTGACTTGGCGAGGTCAATCAGGGCGTTACGATATTTTTTGATGCCGCGCCGAGCGATTTCCATTTTTTTGGCAAAGTCTGGGTATATGTTTAAGTTTTTGTGATTTGTGGGTGTTTGCTCTGGTTGCATAGGTTTGACCGATGAATCAATTTGCTGCTGTTTTTTGGTTGAGGAGGTCGATAACTCGAACTTTGCCTGTTAGCAGGTCTTGCATAAGTCCGGTTTTGAGAGAGCGGAGTTTATTTAGGCTCTTTTTTTGCTTCTCAAACAAATCATTAATATTATCAAGAATAGAGATAATTTTTACTTGCTCTTTAAGGCTTGGCAAAGTGATCAGTATTGATTCACATCCATTTTTGTTAAGGTATTTAATTGTGGTTTGGGTGGCCATATTATCTATACGATTACCAGAAGCATTTATTTGTGCAATTAACCACTCTGGTAAAATACTTTGATCACAAATAAAACCATGCAGTTGCTGATTTGCAACTGCATCACATTCAGTAATTGTTGCAATGCCGAACTCTCCAACACAACTCATAAGCACGGTACCTTTTGGCATTAGTCTAGCATTAGCAACTTTGATTGCATTTAATGATAAGGAAAGACCACTTTTTGGTAGGTCAAGATACATTCCCTCTATATCTGGAATTGTAATCCACGGAACACCTCCACCATCTAAGTCTGGTTTATCTCGTCCCGGAACTAAACTTTTTGTTACTTGTCCAGTAGTTACAACCTCCCACTCAACCGGAATTCTCCCAAGCGGTGAATCCTTAAATTCATGGGTTTCTTCACTGCGAATATTGCCGTTTTCATCAATTCCTTTGGTGAGCAAGTCCTGCATTAGTCCGGTTTTGATGCGCTGCTGCTTGGCAATTAGGGCTTCGGTTTGCTCAATCGCGCGGTCTATTGTTGAGAGGATGGTGGCAATTTGGGTTTGTTCTTTAATTGGGGGCGTTAAAATTTCAACTGACTCAATTGCTCCAATAGGAAGCCCAAAGCGTGTAGAACCACTAGCATGAAGAGCAAAATAATTAGCTACTCGTGAAGTTGAAAGATATTTAGAGAGAAAGATAGAATCAATTTTTTCATTGTCAGGTCGAATTAGTGCCAGATGATAACCACAAACTAAGTTATCTATTTGCTCATGTATAACGGTGGGAATACCAATATCATCAGGAGTTTCTGAGTCTTTGGTAATAATTACATCTCCAATATTTAAACCAAATCGCTCAATTTCTGCATCGTTTGCAGAACCTTCCATAAACTGAATTGATCCATCAATATATTCATTTGTGTAAACGTCCATGTAGTTGCAAAGCTTTACAGGTCGTTCGCTAGGATAAATTTTTTTGTCAACATTACTAACTCGTATATCAGCAAGATCACGAAGTTTTTTTACATCCCAATTTTTCATCACGCCAAATACCTCAACTTACTCAAAAACTCATTTAACTGTCCTAAAGTCTGCTCTCGCTGGGCCTCCATTTCCTGACTTGATACCGCATACTTATCCCAAAGATTCTCAACCTTAGCGACAAGTCCCCGCTTTTCCCCATTCAAGTAACGATTAAGCTGCTCCGATACCCAATCATAGAGCTTTTTTAGAATCAATTTTTTCGCTTCTTCATCCCTTAACTGTCCTCCTATTTCAGTCAGTAATCCCTCAGGATAAGATAATTTAATCTCCAAGGCTTTCTTATCCTTATTAAGCGCGTTAATCTTGGCCTTTTCTTCCTTTTTACTGGCATTTAACCCCATAAGCTGATTTTGTACCTGCTCAAGTAATTCAACAGTTTCAGCCTTAAATTCCTCATCACCAACCCGTTTTAAGCGCAGCTTTAACTCAAGCTGACTCTGCTGTTCCTTAAGCGTATTCTTAAGTAACTTGATCCGGTTCTCAATGTCAGTAATAACATTGTATTCTTGTTGGTAATATTGGCGCTCTCTGGCTGCTGAATCGCCCTGGGATTGCTTCAGGTCATCTATCAACTCTTTAAGCCCTTTCTTAATCGATGCGGCGCTAACAGTTTCTTCCTCTTCTGGTTCATAATTCGCCACCTCTTGCGCTGATTCTACCGCTTCGCTTAACTCCCCTTGGACTGCACTAATCTTACTTTCTAGTTCCTCAATTGCCGCCTCTTCCGCCTGAAAAAATGCCGCTAATAAATACTGATCAGGGATAAGAGTATGATGCCAGCCAGTGTTAATAATAGTCTTTAAATCATAGCGAATCTGCTGCCACCAGTTAACAAACACCCCCGCCGATTTAAACTCATCTAAAACCCCTAAAGGAATCAGCTGCTGTTTAAGGCTACTCAGTAATTGCTGCCGCACTTGGGGCATAATATTATTTCCCTCCAACTTGGCAAAATCATCCCGCGCTTCTCGCCACCAATTTTTAAGCGTAGTATAGTGGTCGCTTATCCTTGCTTGTAAATCGGGATTAGCTTCCAGATTCTCTTTAATAGCGGCTTTCGTGGCAATTTCTGGGCAAAAACTAGCATAGCCGGGGCGTAGGGGTCTAAATAGGGTATTTGTATTGATGCCAAACTTAGCAAAAGTATCCTGTTGTGCGGCAATTTCAGCCTGCGGAATACCCCCGATCAAGTGAGCTTTTACATCCTCCGGTTCCGGGTCTGGCGTATTATCCACATAGCGGCGAATATTAAGATTAAAGTCGTGTTTTTCGACAATTTCCGACTTATCTACCAAGCGGCTATATTTGGGATATTCTCGCTTGTGGGTAAAGACATAATCGATCTTTTCAATGTCTTCGGGGCGCAATTTATTCTGGTTCTTTCCCTCAGCATATTCTCGATCCGCATTAATAAAAAGGATTTTATCGCCTAATTCCTCGGGTTTATTTTTATTCACCACCAACACACAGGCCGGGATACCCGTGCCATAAAATAACCCCGGGGGCAAACTAATAATCGCCTCAATTAGATCATCCTCAATTAAGATCTCTCGAATCAGCTTCTCTTTCCCCCCCCGAAATAGCACCCCATGGGGCATGATAGTGGCCATGTGGCCGTCGGGTTTAAGACTGGCAATCATGTGCTGGACAAACATCAGATCCGCCTTTTTCCCCTTTTCCGGGCAGAATTCGCGAAAGCGGTTGGTAAACTTGAGATTAGCCCGGCTGTAATCCTGGGAAAAGGGCGGATTAGCGAGAACTCGGTCAAACTTGCGAATCTGTCCGTTTTCTAAAATGAGCGGATCTTCGAGAGTATCCCCGTTTTCAATGGTGAAGCGGGTGACGTTGTGGAGGATCATATTCATATTACAAATTGACCAGACTGTACCGTTAGAATCCTGTCCGTAGAGTGCTAGATTCTGGGGGTTTTGCCCCTGTTCCTCCACATATTGATAGGACTGGATAAGGAAACCGCCCGACCCCACGGTAGGGTCATAGATAGTATGGCCCGCTTGGGGTTTGACCAACTGTACCAACAGCCGCACCACCTCGGCCGGCGTGTAAAATTCTCCCCCTTTCTTCCCGGCACTATCGGCAAAGTATTTGATTAGGTACTCGTAGGCTGCACCCAATAGGTCGGGAAACTCAAAATTATCGTTGACCAGCACAAATTGGGGCTGATTGAAATGATCTAGTAAATCCTTCCATTTGTGGTCAGGTATCTTGGTTTTGCCCTTGGTAGCATTAAAATCGATGTTATTCTTCAGCACTCCCGCCAAGGCATCGTTAGCATCCTCTACCGCCGCTAATGCCTTATTGAGCATATTGCCGATGTCCTGCTTAAGGTGTTTGAGCGGCGGGACTTCCTGGCCGTTTTCGTCGCGCCAGGATTGATGCCAGCGAGCGCGAGGAGGTACGAAAAATGTTTCTCCATAGGAGGTTTCGCCTTCTAGGAGTTCGGCCAGCAGCAACGGGTCTGGGATGTGTGCATATTGTTTCTTGAGTTGCGCTTGCTTGCGCTCAAACTCGTCTGACAAGCGTTTGAGGAACAACATCCCAAAGATAAATTCTTTGAACTCGGAAGCGTCCATTTTACCGCGAAGAATGTCCGCCGCCTTAAATAGAAAGCCTTCGAGTTGACTGAGAGTGATCTTTTCTTGTTTCATCGTTAGTTACCTTAAATGTTCACCAGTTTAAGTGGGTGGGTGGAATTAAATTGAAAATGGATTTTAGGTTCGATCCCCCCTGCCCCCCTTGATAAGGGGGGTGCCGATAGGCGGGGGGATCCCCCTTGATAAGGGGGGTGTCTGACAACTTTTAACACCTATCTACTTATCTTGCTAAAGATTGACCGCTCAGGCAATAATGGGAAGGTTTATCATGCCCATTAAAGAATGCTCAACGCTTTTATTTGGCTACCGATTATAGGGGCGATACTGATTGCCTACACGCCTCTAGAGGCGAAAAAAGTGCGAGGATTAGCTCTAACTCTTGCTGTCGTTCTCTTACTGCTTAATATTCTCCTTGGCTGGCAATTTGACCCTAGTAACCCGCAAATGCAGTTCACGGTTAACCTGCCTTGGATTAATTTCCTCGGTTTCAATTATGCCCTCGGTGTTGATGGATTGTCATTCTCATTACTTTTTCTTAACAGCATCTTGACAATAATTGCTCTTTATGCTAGTGGCACAGAGGTTAACCGACCGAAATTTTACTATTCTCTGCTCTTGTTACTCAATGCCGGAGTAGCGGGGGCCTTTCTAGCGCAGGATTTACTGCTATTTTTCCTATTTTACGAATTAGAAATCGTCCCGCTTTACTTTCTCATTGCCATTTGGGGGGGTCAAAGACGCGGTTATGCGGGCATGAAATTTTTATTATACACGGCAATTTCAGGCTTTTTAGTGCTAATCTCTTTCCTTGGCTTAGTTTGGCTAACTGGTGCTAATAATTTCGCCTATAACCCCCTTTTATCGAATAATTTAGACGTTAAAACCCAATTACTGCTCCTCATCCCCCTTCTGATTGGATTAGCCATCAAAATCCCGATTTTTCCCTTTCATACTTGGCTACCGGATGCCCACGTCGAAGCATCTACCCCCGTTTCTGTGCTTTTAGCGGGAATATTACTCAAATTAGGAACCTATGGACTGCTGCGCTTTGGAGTCGGTTTATTTCTTGATGCTTGGGTGACTCTCGCCCCTTGGTTAGCAACAATAGCAGCTATCAGCGCCCTCTACGGGGCCAGTTGCGCTATTGCCCAAAAGGATATGAAAAAAGTAGTCGCCTATTCTTCCATTTCCCACATGGCCTATATTTTACTAGCGGCGGCGGCCACCACCAGATTAAGCATCACTGCGGCGATTTTGCAGATGATTAGTCACGGTTTAATTTCCGCTTTGTTATTTTTGTTGGTGGGAGTAGTGTATAAAAAAACCGGCAGCCGGGATGTGGATTATCTACGCGGTTTATTAAATCCAGAAAGAGGTTTACCAATCACGGGAATGTTAGTGATTTTAGCGGCTATGGCCAGCGCTGGCATCCCCGGAATGGTGGGATTTATCGCCGAATTTTTGGTCTTTCGTGGCAGTTTCCCGATTTTTCCGATACAAACGCTCTTATGTTTGGTTGCTAGTGGTTTAACCGCAGTGTATTTTCTCCTGATGATTAATCGGGTTTTCTTTGGTCGTTTAACCCCTGAATTATCGCGCATTCCTCGCAGTACCTGGCCCGAAAGATTTCCCGAAATTGCTTTGGCTTTATTTATTATTGTTTTGGGATTACAACCGAGTTGGATGATTCACTGGAGTGAAAACCAAGCATCAGTGTTATTAACCGGCACGGCAATCAGTCAAAGGCAATCATAGAAAGCTTTTTCGGAATTGTTAAAACCTAGACCGAAACTAACTTGTGGATAGGAGCCGAAACGTCAAAAATTTTTGGCTTTGCGGAGGGAATTAACCGTTAAAACCACCTGTTCCCCCACCAGTTCAATTTCTTCTAAAGTATTAAAACGACTCAACCCGAAGCGCAGGGAGGCATAAGCGAGAGATTCGGGGCGACCCAAGGCAGTTAAAACGTGGGAGGGGGCGGTATGGCTAGAAGAACAGGCAGAACCGGAGGAAAGCGCCACTATTGGCTGTAATCCTAACAATAACGCAGCACCGTCCACCCCTTCAATACTAATATTTAAATTTCCGGCCAATCTTTGGCTAGGATGACCATTGAGATAAATTCTGTCTAATTGACTGATAATCTCCCATAAACGGGCTTTTAACTGATTTAAGTGGCTGTTATCTTGTTCTATCGCTTTGATGCCCAATTCTACCGCCTTGGCAAAACCGACAATTTGCGGTGTAAATAGTGTACCCGATCGCAGTCCTTTTTCCTGGCCTCCCCCTTGAATTTGAGCGGCGAGACGGACTCTGGGATCTCGGCGCCGGACGTACAGCGCACCGATTCCCTTTGGTCCGTGGACTTTGTGGGCAGTTAAGGACATCATATCTATATTCATTTCCTCCACATCTAGGGGAATTTTGCCGATTGCTTGGGCCGCATCCGTATGAAAAAGTACCTGATACTGGCGACAAATCGCCCCAATTGCCGCTAAAGGTTGAATCACCCCAATCTCGTTATTAGCAGCCATAATTGACAGCAAAATCGTGTCAGGACGCAAAGATTTTTCTAGTAGTTCCAAGTCAATTAGTCCATCAGCACTGACGGGTAAAATTGTCACCTCAAAACCCAATTTTTCCAGATAATGACAGGGATCTAAAACGGCGCGATGTTCTGTCATCACCGTAACTATATGCCTTCCCTTGGCGAAATAAGCTTCGGCAACCCCTTTGATGGCCAGGTTATTAGCCTCTGTTGCTCCACTGGTAAAAATAATTTCTTCGGGACTACTATTAATAGCAGCGGCGATTGTTTCTCTTGCCTGTTTAACCGCAGCCTCGGCTGTCCAACCATAGACATGATTAATACTACTGGCATTACCAAAGTGTTCGGTAAAATAGGGTAACATCGCCGCCAGAACCTGCGGCTCCATCGGTGTCGTGGCGTGGCAATCTAGATAAATCGGCTTTTGAGACATATTTTTCCCTTGGGGGGGATTTGGGAAGGAGATATCCTCTGTTTTAAGAGAATCTCTGAAAGTGCATTGCTAATCTATGTTAACAAAAAAGTATCGGATAGCAGTCAACAGCTGACGACTCAGACCAGAACTTTAAGATTTAATAATGAGAGCGCAATCGCTCCCTGACAGCAGTTACAATTCCCCTATTCCAATGTTGTTCAGCAACCCAACAGGATTAATAACACATATTTTCTGGCTCAATCATGGCTAAAAAATCGAAGGCATTTAGTGAACTGCTCAGGCTGCAGAAAATGTCCCAAGGATCCGAAAAACCCTTGAAAAGCTTTGAGAAGAAATTAAGAGAAAAGTCCTTGCCTTTCAAGGAAATTGTCGTCTCTCCTTCTGGGGAAGTCACAATGTCGGAAGTTCTGGAGGATTTTATCGAGCCTTACCGCAAATCCAATGAAACGAAGGGATCTATGCGAACACTGCTGACCATAGGGATAATCGCTTGGAATCTGGCGTTGTCCCCCGAATCAAAGCGGCAAGAGATGATAGACCGAGTTTTTAATAAAGACCTTCTTAAAGGAAATAAAAGGCTCAAGGCGGATATTCAAGGGCTAATCGAGGAGCTAATCGCTAGGAAAAACCGTTATTTCTCGGAAAACAAGCGGATGATTGTGGATTTTGAGTTAAAAGAGCTAGGAAGCGAGTATCATCTCTCGGTTGCCTCCAGCTTGTCGCCCGAATTTTCCGAGTCAGAGTTTGCCTTCAAAGTCGGCGACTCGGTCATCGTCAAACAGGGTGTACTCGACCCAGATTTGGGGACTGACATCGGTGGTTGGCAAGGAAGAATTGTGATAATTGAGCGGCAGAGCAATCTCATCGGCATTGAATGGGATAGCATCACCCTGAAAAACATCCCCAGTTCGGTGATTGACCAGTGTGAACTGGAAAACCTAGACTGGGCCCAAATGTACCTCTCCTCAACGGATGTGGAATTAACCCAACCTCGAGATACAGAAGAAGATGTGGCCGCCATCATTGAGCAAATTCAGTCTAACATCGTTGAAGCTATTTAGCAGAAAAGAGAAAGGCGATTCCGGCGGTTGGCCGACCTTGACCCTGAGGAGAAAATGGCGGCTTTAGACGCTTGGAAAAAAAACACTTGATTCATTACCCTATTGACCATCGAGCAGCGATTTAGAGGAGAGAAATTTGAGATGGATGATTCCCAAAAATATGAGGCTGACTGTCAAAAGATAAGAAAAGTCAATCATGAATTACTAAAGGATTTCGAGAGTTGGCTAGAATCATCAGGTTTGTCGGAAAAAACCATCAATAATCATATTTCAAATATAGATTTTTATATCAACGAATATTTACTCTATGAGGATGCAGTAGAAGCTAAAGACGGGGTAGATATGGTCGGTGACTTTTTGGGTTATTGGTTTATCAAAAAGGCCCTGTGGGCCAGTCAATCAAGTCTCAAGTCTAACGCAGGTAGTCTGAAAAAGTTCTACACTTTCTTACTGGAAAAAGGCCTAATAGATAAAAATGATTTGCGAGAACTTAAAGAAACCATCAAGGAAGAACTGAGTGAATGGCTGGAAACCCTAGAGTGATACGATGACCCATTGAGTGAAGATATGTGGGATGTTTGGTGATTTTAGCCGAGGGGCAATCCCCCACCCTCTGGCTGGGCAGCTATAATATCATTGTCAGGACACAATAAGAGCGAGACAATGGAAACATTAGAATTAGAAAGCTGCCAGTCGATTCTTAAAGCTGGTCAAACGACCACCGAAAGAGCGTTAGAATTGTTTGACGCTCTCGAACCCGTGAGTTTAGACTTTATGCTCGGTCTTTGGCAAGGTTCTGGACTTGAGACAAATCACCCCATGGATGGTTTATTAGAAGCATCTAATTGGTATGGTAAAGAATTTGTCGATACTGAGAATGTCCACCCCCTGTTATTTTTAGATGGTCAGGGAAAAATTTTTAAGGTGGCACCTAATCCCACGGCCATGAACTGGATTTTGAAGCTGCCGATACTGAAAAATAATTCTCTGAAACCTTTGCTGATGCTGACCAATTCCTTGCTAAAAACAGAGACAAGTCAGGCTAGACTGCGAATGATGGAATATCGGGACAAAGTTAGCGCCACGATGATTTATGATTATTTGCCGATTAATGACTCTTTTCGGAAAGTAGATGATAATACGGTGCTGGGAATTATGGATTTTAAAAACTTTCCCCAGCCTTTCTTTTTTGTTCTCAAGCGATGTCAAAAACATTTTAATTCTTGAGGTTGGATTTGAAATTGTTCGCGCTCGTCCAGTTGCCAAGCTTGTAAATCGATCGCTCGTCCTGAAACTACAGAGACAATTAAATAAGTATATCCTGACCAGGCTAATTGGCGATCAATTTCCGAGGGAATGGCGGCATGATCGGGATGGGAATGATAGATACCAATAATTTCTAGCTGGTTTTCCCGGGCCGATTTTTGAGCTTGTAAAAGCACTTCTGGGGCAATACTAAAGCGTTTTTTTCTATTGCCTGACCAGTTATTTTCTGTTGCTTGTATGCTGATAACTTCGGCTGCTGTCTCGGTAATTTTTCCTAGGAGTAACCCACAACATTCTTCGGGATAGGTGGATTCTGCGTGGGTGAAAATAGACTGGTAAATTTTTTCTGTAATCAGGATCATAGGATGGAGTAAGCGGGTCGCAAATGCTATGGACAACAGGGTAAGCGCATCTCAATTTTGGCCCACCATTTTTTTGCTTCTAGCTGGCTATTTTGTCACCCGCCAACTGAGTTTAAGATTAACCCAAAAGTTCCAAACCGTGACGATAGCGATGGCGATGAAGTTAGCTAGATAGCGATTGATTCCTAAACCATTAAAGAGAAGGTTGAGCAGCAAGACGTTTAAAATTAAACCGGCTAAACAGATCAAATTGAACTTGAAAAATCTTTTCCAGCGTTTATTCCAACCCCGTTGACGAGCAGATAAATCGCCAAAAGTCCAGCGATCATTCCAGATAAAATTATTAATAATTGCTAATTCGGCGGCGATGATTTTACTGCGGGTTAATCCCCAACCCAAAGCGGCGGGATCACTGAGAAGATAGAGAAAGGCCATATCGACAAAAACCCCAGTTAATCCCACTAAACCGAAGCGAATAAATCTATCTAAAGGTAGATTGACAATTGCATCTAAAAACCTTAATGGCCTTTGAGAGCGCAAACGCAGCAGATGGAAGATATATTCTAGCCATTGTTTCCAAGTTACCTTACTTTCCCCCTCTAGCCGCTCTTGGAAGACATAACCCACTTCTCCGATGGTTTTGATGCGACCTTTGCCGATGACTTCTAGTAAAATTTTGTAACCGGTGGGATTGAGAATCGGACCGGCGATCGCTTGACGGCGGACCATAAAGTAACCGCTCATGGGATCGGAGACGCGACCGACCACCTCTGGCAGTAGAATTAAACCAAGGATTTGAGCGCCGCGAGAGAGAAATCGTCGCAGCAGACTCCACTCGCTCACTCCTCCTCCTTCGACGTGACGACTAGCAAGAGCTAAATCGGCTCCTTTTTCGATAGTTTCGAGGAGATTATAGAGAATTTCGGGGGGATGTTGCAGATCTCCATCGATTACTCCTAGTATCTCACCCCTTGACCCTTGCCAACCCCGCACCACTGCCGACGCTAATCCTTTTTCTCCCTGACGACGCATCACCCGCAGTTGCGGGTAATCCGGGGTTAATTTGCTGGCTAATTCCCAAGTGCGATCGGGACTGTCATCATCGACGATAATTAGTTCATACTGATCGGGAATTTTTCGATCGAGTAATTGACTGAGATTCTCGACTAGGGGAATAACGTTATCTCGCTCGTTATAGGTGGGAATAACTAGAGATAATTTGAGTAATTGCGGCGAATCTCTGAGAACATAACTATTATTGCTGTTAATTTCTTCAATTTGCTCTAAAAAAGGAATTTGCAAAGAGCCGACGGGGGTGGTTAAAAAGGGATAGGGTGGAGAGTTGGTCACTCGCTTACACTCACAGACTAAAACAGGTTTAGAGACGCACAATTTACCGGCAAAGTTGTTGAAACCAGAATTTTGAGCTAACTACTGGCGATGCGGAATCCTAATACACTATAGCGATTATCCGGACCAAATTGGCCTCGACTAGCGGAGCGACATTCCCTCAATTCTGTCCCCCAACCACCTCCACGCAGGATGCGATAACGATTGCCGGTGCTATTAGGATCGGCCGGCCATACTTGGTCATCGCTGGGAGCATTTTTATAGTTGCGATGCCAAGGATCGGCACACCATTCGTATAAACTGCCATGTAAATCGTATAATCCGAAGGCATTTGGGGGAAAACTGCCTACAGGGGTGGTTTTAGCTCGAAATTCGCTCTCTCTTTCCACTGCATAGGGAAATTTAATGGCATAGTAGTTAGCGAATTCACTGGTAAGGGTGGCACCAAAGTAGAAGGGTGTGGTAGTGCCGGCACGACAAGCATATTCCCATTGTGCCTCGCTTGGGAGTCGATAGTTTCTGCCGGTGGCCCTGGAAAGTCGATCGCAAAACTCGATCGCATCATACCAAGAGATGCTATCGACGGGTAAGTTATCCCCTTGGAAGTGGGAGGGATTGGGGTTTAAATCGCGGTTAATTTTGGGCAGATTAGCGACAATTTGCCATTGTTTTTGGGTTATCGGGTATTTACTCAGGTAGAAACTGTTCACCTTGACTAAGCGCTGGGGTTTATCACTACCAGTAAAGTCTCCTTTTTCTCCGTCCGGTGTCCCCATGATAAAAGTGCCAGCAGGGATAGCAATCATCTCTAATCCCGCAAGGGTTTCGCTGTAGTATTCGGCACTGCGGGAATTGCGCTCGATCACGAAACCGCTAGGATCGAGAGTGACGGTTTCAAAGGAAAAGCTTTGTCGGGGGGGAAAAGAGGAATTTTGGGGGGGTTGCGGGGGGATGATTGCTGTAGCGGTGGAGGGGGAAAAAATATTTTTTCTATCTAGAATCGCTGCCAGTCCGACTCCTGCACCGATCAGACTGATCCACTGGCCAAATTTACGTCTGTTTACTTTAATCATCCCGATTTTTCTGTCATTATCACCCCATCCATTATACCATGAAATTCTGACTCTTATTTAGTCACTGCCACCTATCCTTAATAATCGATGCCCAGCTTTTTGACTGTCCATAAACATTGGTTGATTGCAGCAATTATCACCTGCTTAGGTGCTTTTTTGCGAATCTATAATTATGATTCTTTGCCTCCAGATAATTGGACTGCTGACGAATATGCTTTTGCTTGGAGTGGCATGAGTTTATTACAAACGGGTATCCCCACCAGTTGGTCATGGTTGAGTCCCACGGATAATTTTCCTACGGTGGTTTGGGAAGCGAAAAATATCCGTTATCGTTTGGTGACTCCCTGGTTTGATCATCCTCCTTTATTTGGTTTATTGGTGGGTTTATTTGCTCTTTTAGGAGGAGCAAAGACTTTTTTTGATTGCAGTTTAACTATTATTAGAGTCCCTTCTTTATTCTTAGGTATTGCTGCGATAGTTTTGGTCTATTTACTGGCTCTCAAGTTGAGTAATCTATCGATCGCTATAATTGCTAGTTTAATTTATGCCACCAATCCCAATACAGTTTTCCTCTCTCGGTTAGCTATTAGTGAAAATTTAATCATTGTTTTGTGCTTATTGATCGTCTTACTTTATTGGCAATACTATCAAACTAAGCAGAAAAAATATCTCTACATCGCCGCTTGTTTAGCTGGTTTAGCCTGTTTAGTCAAAGTAACTGCTATTTATTTAGTAGTATTATTAATTGTCCTCTTGATTTACGAAAAGCAAGGACGAGAGGCTATTTATGTGACTGCGATCGGTGCTTTCTTTTTCTCTCTCTATTTTCTCTACGGTGCTATCTATGACTACGATTTCTTTCGGAAGATATTTCAAGAACAATCCCTGCGCTTCGAGGACTTTAACTTTGTCAAATATCTAACCACTCCCACGGTATTTTTCGAGGATGGTTGGCTAATTTTTAGCTGGTTAACCCTCTTACCCTTTCTCCGAAAGAATCCCGCTAGTCCTCAAGTTAGATTACTCGCTTTACCAGTAATCCTCTACACCTTAATTTTAGTTGCCACGGGAGCGCAAAGTCACTTCTTTACTTGGTATATGATTCCTTTTTATCCGTTTATGTTTATTATTCTAGGCATCTTTCTTGATGATTTTCGCCAAGAAACGGACGGATTAACTGCCTCAATTATTTTTATCTTTCTGGGAGTTTGGTCGATTCATCTCAATCTGACAGCCTGGATTTTAGCCTCTCCCTACGGTCGCTATTATTTTATGATCGGTACGGCGGCAATTCTGGGAGTATTCTATCTCAAGGATATCTTTGGTCTCTTTAAAAAGTTCTGGATCGATCGCTTTACTTTTCTGCTCTTCTTGGCCCTGCTGGCAGCTAATATCAATGTGGTGTTAACCTATAAGTTTTCCGGTTAAAACTTAGCAAGAAAGGAACCCAAAAAGGGATAAATTGGCCTGGGAATCGAGAGTAAACTTAACTAGGATCCCTGACTCAGGAATAACTTATTCTTGGCCAGTTCCGGCCAGTGTTAAATTTATTAATAGACTCTTTAACCGATTGTCCCCTAACCTTTGCACTGAACTGATAAATGTCGATCGATTTTCGCAATCTTAATACACTTTGGGGTTCTATTTTAGTCGAAACATTGGCCCGTTTGGGATTGAAGATAGGGGTGGTTTCTCCCGGATCGCGATCGACTCCTTTAACGGTAGCCTTGGCAAGACATCCTCAGATTGAAGCTATTCCCATTTTAGACGAGCGCTCGGCCGCTTTTTTTGCCCTGGGATTAGCCAAACAATTATATCAACCGGTGGTTTTAGTCTGCACTTCCGGCACTGCCACGGCTAATTTTTATCCCGCAGTCATTGAAGCAAAAGAAAGTCATGTCCCTTTATTAATTCTAACCGCCGATCGCCCCCCAGAATTGCGTCATGCTCATGCCGGTCAGACTATCGATCAAGTCAAACTCTACGGTAATTATCCCAACTGGCAAGCGGAAATTAGCTGTCCTAGTGCCAATATCGAGCGTTTACGCTATCTCCGTCAAACTATCATCCATGGGTGGTTGCGCTGTCTCGATCCTGTCCCCGGAGTGGTGCATCTGAACTTACCATTTCGGGATCCCCTCGCACCAACTCCCGATCTAGAAATTAACAATTTAGAGGCTAATTTTGACCAAGAGGCTTTTTTTAGCCATATATCTCGGCAAAATATCGCCATTAACCACTCAATTCTCGAAATTCCTTCTTTACCCTCCAAAGGAATTATCATCGCGGGATTAGCTTCCCCGCAAAACCCTGAAAGTTACTGTCAGGCGATCGCTAATTTAGCCCGATCGCAACAATATCCCGTCTTAGCAGAAGCTTTATCTCCTCTGCGAAACTATGCAGGGTTAAATCCCCATCTGATCACTACCTATGATTTATTATTGCGGAATGCTGCCATTAAAACCCAATTAACCCCCGATGTTGTCCTGCAAATTGGGGAATTACCCACCAGCAAAGAATTACGGATCTGGTTAGAAGAAATCGACTGTCCGCGCTGGATTATCGATCCCCATCCCGATAATTACGATCCTCTACAGGGAAAAACCGGACATCTCAGGGGAAATATCGAGCAATTAGGGCATCTATTCCCAGAAAAACCCGATAATAACCGAGAATATCGAGAATTATGGCAAAAATTCGACCAGCAAGCTAGATTTAAAATTGATCGCCTTTTGGCAGCAGAAACTAAACTGATTGAAGGAAAAATCCCCTGGCTGCTCTCCCAATACCTCCCCCCCCGCACCCCGATCTTTATCTCTAATAGTATGCCTGTTCGCTATGCCGAATTTTTTAACCCGCCTAGCGATCGCCAAATTCGTCCCTATTTTAATCGCGGGGCCAATGGCATCGACGGCAACCTCTCCACTGCAATAGGAATGGCTTATAAAAATGTCCCCAGTCTGCTATTAACGGGAGATTTAGCCCTATTACACGACACAAATGGTTTTTTAATCAAAAAATATTTTGTTGGCTCCTTGACCATAATTTTAATCAATAACAAGGGGGGAGGCATTTTCCAGATGTTGCCGATCGCCAAATTTGACCCTCCCTTTGAAGAATTTTTTGCCACTCCCCAAAATATTGACTTTTGCCAACTCTGTCACACCTACGGTATTGATTACCATTTAATCAGTGATTGGACTGATTTTAAGCAAAAAATCGCAGTTTTACCGGAATCAGGCATAAGATTACTAGAAATATCCTGCGATCGAGCTTTTAATACCCAATGGTTCCTCAGTAATTATGTGTAGGGTGTGGGGAAGTGGGGTGTGGGGTGTGGGGAGAATAAAGCTGCCTATTGCAAGAGTGCCTATTGCCTATCCTGATATGTAGCCTATACTCAACGGATTTAGTATTAATTCCCTTTTTCGAGAAAGTGAATACAATGGGTGGAAAGCGCGTTAAAAAGGTCCGATGAATCGACAAAGACGGCAAAAATCAAGACAATTTTCTCCCCCCAGATATTCTATCTTTCCCCCGGAGCAATGGCGATGGGGAGTGACTTCTTTGGTGATTAGTTTAGTCTTGTCCCTACTGATTTTAAAACTGAATACCTCTAGTCTCTCCACTGCCACCATAGATACTTTAAATCCCTCCACGGTGGGGGAGAATTTGGCCGGTAAGAGCCTAGATGAGTTAGAAAAGCAGAAAATCGCCGAATTTTTGCAAATTACCCCGCCAGAAACCCTCTTAACCCTCGATCGCACCCCTTTGTTTATTCTCCACGACACAGCTTGGAGTATGACTGCGGGTAACATCGAAGAACAGAAAAAATATGCTCGCGGTCCGATGAAATTGGGTCCCAATGTTTACATCCCCCGCAAACCGAATTCCAGGGATAGAGATATTTTAGACTCGATCGCCCGGCCTTTTTTTGAACGTCACCGTCCCACAGCCACTTTTTATGAACAAGCAGCCGAAATGCTGCCCGCAGACACCAGAGATCAATTAGTGCGTCAACTGTGGCAACTTACCCCAGAAACTATCCGCGTCAAGGGTTTTGCAATTGCTTTAGAGGGTGTTCCCTTGAGTACGCGATCGGCCCCTGAGTTAGAAAAAAGGGCGAGAATTTGGTTAAATACGCCTTCAGAAGCCGTCTTTAGGCGTTTAGTCAAAGAATATCCCACAAATTACTTTGATGGGGCAAAAACTACCGCATTATGGGCAACAGAAGCGATTTGTCAGCAGCTATCTCACCCTAATTGCGATCGCTTGCAGCTGGTTTTTGCCGAAAGAAATCGTCGGGTTATCTCCAGCGTTAACATTGAACTGGTACAAGCGCCAGGATCCCACTGTTTGACCAAAGGACGCTTGCAAACCCTCCCCGGTTACAGCGATTTTCAATACCAGCAAACGGCGAAATATTATCTCCTCGCAGCCTTACAAACGGGACAACTACCGCAAATTGTCAGCCATTTTGCCGTCGATAGTTTTCTGATTAATCAAGGAAAATATCCCCATTGTGACCCCCGGGGTTTTGATCTACAACGTCTCTACAATCTCATCAGTGAAGCTTTGGATTATGACCCCGGCACTGTTTATGGTATCGTCCCTCGTTACGGCACAAATATTATAGCTGGTGATAATATTTGGTGGCATAATCGAGTTTTTGATGCGGCCAATTTACCCACAACTTTAAATTAGACCTGATCATTTAGAAATATCCACTTCTCCCAAAGCTTCTAGATAGGTAATCGCCGCTTCTAAAGGAGAATCGTAGCTATAGGAAAACTCCTCAAACCAGCGTCCTTCCTCCGATTTGGCATCCAATTTATCTAACCATTGCTTTGCCTTTCTAGTTAAAGCTTCTCGCTTGCGCTGCTGTTTTAATGCCGACGCTTTTTCTTTTTCCGCTGCCTCCTGTTGTTCCCTTTCTTGGTTTTCTAAGGCTAAAGCTTTTAAAAGCGCATCGGTAGAAGAATCGCCGGCATAATTAACCTTAAATTCGGCTGGGAAACGCTCTTTTTCTTGGCGAGAAGAAGAGGACGGCATCGGTTTTTCCCGATCCCGTTTCTGGTATTCTGCCTTCATTTGTGCCAGTAAATCTTCTATTTCTCCCATAATGGTCAAGTTAGAAAGTAAAAAGTTAAAAAGATAATTGCTCTGATTGCCTCTGCCTTAATAACTAAGTAGCTAGTTATAATTAAATTGAATATGGCACCCCCCTTAATCTCCCCTTGATAAGGGGGGTGCTGATCCCCCCAAAAGCTTGGATTGACTGATAAAATCGAAAGTAATACCCGATGTCTCAAGTTAATCGGGGGAGGATTTTTGGGGAATTTATCTCAGTCATAATTTTACCAAAAGTAGCGGTCGGGGTGAATAGTGGTTTGACGTTGTTGGGAATTGTATTCTAGCAGGTATTTTCTGGCGATTACTTCCTGTTCTTCTAATAAGAGTAGCTCATTTTGTCCAATTTCTGTATCGGTAGAAAGGAGGATGACTTGAGAGGAAGCAGCGGGAAAGTAACGTTCAACTAAATTATGGCGATGGGAAGAATCTAAACGTCCCAGGGGTGTATCGATAGCGATGGGTAAATCTCGTCCGGAAACTCGCGCTAATCCCCACAAAAAAGCGATCGCTAATAGTTGTTTTTCTCCGGCAGAAAGACGGTGTTTAGGCACATTTTGTCCATCGGGACCAAAGAGAGATAGACCAAAAGTATCAGCATCGATCGCTATTTTCTGAACTAGATCGGACTTATGCAATAAATAACGAAAACATTCCGCCACTTCTCCCTCTAATCTATTTAATTTTTTTAAAGTTAAGCGTTCTTTAAATACTTTTAAAGTTTGCTGTGCTTTGACAATAGCATTAACGATATGTTCGTTACTTTGCGATTCTAAAGCTTTCTCACTATAGGCAAATAATTCTTTTTTAGTTTTCTCAATTTTCTTTTTGATTTCCTCATAATTTTTGTGGCTTTGCTCGTATTCTGCTTGAGCATTTAAATACTTTTTCTGAGCGGTTTTTAAGTTATTACTCAGGGTTTCGTATTCTTCGGGAGAGGCTGCTACTGCTAATTCTCGCTCTAAATTATCTAAGTCAGTTTCCAGATTTTTTAATTGTTCTATTGCTTGATGAGCGAGGTTAATTTGTGCCGGTAATTGATGGGTTAAGACTCGATTTAATAACTCGATCGCCTCCTCGTCTAAATCTAAGTAAGAAGTAACCAAAGAATCGTTATCCTCAGCTAAAAACTTATTTTCTTGCTCTAAAAACTCCCTAATATTATCTAATTGTTCTAAAGTTAAACTTAGTTGTTTTAAATAAGCAAGTAACTTTTTATCTCTAGATTCTAAAACCGATTGAGCGACTTGAGCAGATTGAAATTTTAGCTCTTTTTCTCCCTGAATTTTAGCAGCTTCTAGGAGAGGAAAAATTAACTTTAATGGTAATAATTCCCCCGCCAATTGACCTAAATATTCTCTCTGTTTATCTAACTTTTTATCTACCTCCTTTTTTCTGCTCTCTAATTGACTTCTTTCGGCGGCAATTTTTCCGCCATCAATGCGAAATTTATCCGAGACTGCATCAAAATCATTTCTAACCAAATCTAAATTTTTTTGTTGAGTTTCCATCTCTTGCCTAGCCAATTCTAAATCTTCTTGGTACTGGGCTAATTTTTTCTCAATAGCTTCAATAGTTGCCAGTTCATTTTCTGCTGCTAATAACCGGCGCTTACGACTAGCTAAAATATCGAGATCAACGGCTAATCTTTCCGCTAATTCTAACCCTAATAAAGTCTGCATCGAATCCTTAACACTGTCAGGAGGTACATCCTGTTCTGCCAATTCTTTTACCTGTTCCCCATCAAATAAAAACAGGTTAGAAATACCCAAAGGTAATAAAGTTTCAATATATTCATCCCAAGTATTAGCTAAGGCAGGATCGGGCCAATCTTCATCTAAAATACCGAGGGTATCCTTACCATCTTTAGGCTGTTTTGTCCAGTATCTAACGATACGATATTGTCGCCATTGTTCATTAACCAGATGTTCAAAAGCCAGTTCAATTCTAGCTTGATCGATGAGAGAAGCTTGATTATTAACTGCTTGACTGAGAAACTCGGCATAACTTAAATTATTGCGAGTAGAACACTTCGCCCGCGCACCGTACAAAGCCAAACGAATCGCATCCATTAAAGTAGTTTTACCGCCCCCATTCATACCTCCCAAAAGGATAATCGGACAGGGATTATTATCTTTTTCGGGACGTAAATTAATCACTTGACGACCGGCGTAGGGTCCGAAATTTTGCAAAACTAATTCAGTAAAAATCATTAATATTCAGCCTTAGTTAAGTCGAAAGTTTTAGGGAATCTCCTGTGAAAATTATACCTGAAAAAGTACCGCAGATATTTTTTTACACCCAATAAAAAACCCCAGACTTTATACTATAGCATTGATCACCATCGCCTAGATATAATTAGGGTCTGCGGAAAAAACTCTAAGATCCCCCCGCCTGTCGGCACCCCCCTTATTAAGGGGGGCAGGGGGGATCGAGTGCAAAACCTATCTTCTATTTAATTGCAAACAGCTACTTAATTAAAGTCTGCTGATTTTTACTTTCCAGTTTATTACTGGACATTAGCTTATTTTTTTAAAAATCGCTATGATCGGCGTGAAAGTGCCAACATAGGGGAGAAAATTGCTATGATCACCATCGGCGAATATTTATGCCAGCGTCTCCATAATTTAGGGGTTAATCATATTTTTGGGGTGCCGGGGGATTATGTCCTCGATTTGATGGATGTTTTGGTGGAAAGTCCGATCGAATTAGTTTGCACCTGTAATGAGCTTAACGCAGGTTATGCCGCCGATGCCTACGCGCGAGTTAAAGGTATGGGTGCTGTCTGTGTCACCTACGGAGTCGGGGGGTTTAGCCTCGTTAATGCTGTGGTCGGTGCTTACGCTGAAAGAGTTCCCCTGGTGGTGATTAGTGGAGCTTCCGATCGCTCGATTCGCCGGGATAATTTATTATTACACCACACCACGGGCGATTATAATCTGCAATTTTCCATCATGGAAAAAGCCACGGTTGCCTCGGTTATTCTCACTAATTCTGCCCAAGCAGCTAGTCAAATCGATCAAACTTTAGCCGCTTGTTTGCATCACAAACGTCCCGTGTATATCGAAATTCCCCGGGATCTGGTCTATCGTCCCTGTATCCCCTCAGAAAATCCAATTTATTTAACCGATAATCTCACGGATACCGCCGCTTTAGAAGAAGCCATTGAAGAGGCGGTTTTTTTATTAGAAAAAGCGGAAAAACCAATTATTTTAGCGGGGGTAGAATTTCATCGGTTTAAACTCCAAGATAAGTTGCTGAAACTTTTAGAGGTAACGGGTTATCCCTTAGCTACCACTATTTTAGGTAAGTCGTCAATTTCAGAAATGCAGCCGCAATTTATCGGCACTTATGTGGGAGCATTAAGTCGCGAATACGTTAGTCAACGGGTGGAAAATGCCGATTGTGTCCTCTGTTTAGGGGCGATTATGTCCGATATGAATTTAGGGGGATTTACGGCTAATTTAAATCCCAATAATTTGATTAATGCCAATTCCGAGAAAGTAAAAATTAAACATCACTTTTACCAACCAGTATTCTTAGGGGATTTTATCGATGGTTTAATTGATAAACTAAGTCACAAAGAAGCGGCTACACTAGAGATTAAACCCGCAGCCGAATTGAAGGATTTAGAATTCATTGCCGTGCCAGAGCAAAAATTAACTAATGCTCGTTTTTATGAGCGAATGAATCATTTTATCGCTCAAGAATCTTTTGTTATTTCCGATACAGGGGACGCAATTATTGCCACGATTGATTTATTGATGCCTCAAAAAACCGACTTTATTGGTCAAGCATTTTATCTCTCTATTGGTTATTCAATACCCGCCTGTTTAGGAGTAGCTTTTGCCGCACCAAATACTCGTCCTATCGTCTTTGTGGGGGATGGTGCTTTTCAAATGACTGCCCAAGAACTTTCGACAATTATCCGTCACCATCTCAATCCAATTATCTTTTTAATTAATAACGACGGTTACACGATCGAGCGGGTAATTCAGGATAATATTTATAATGATCTACAACCGTGGAAATATCATCAATTACCGGCAGTATTTAACGGGGAAAGTTGGAGTTGTCAAGTCAGGACAGAAGGGGAATTAGAAAAGGCTTTATCGATTGCCCAGGGTAACATCGATCGCCTATCATTTATTGAAGTACATCTCGATCGTTTTGACTGTTCCCAAGGCTTAACTCGTTTAGGTCAAGCTTTACGTTCACCCCATGCTTAAACTGGTTATGCTATTAGGTTTTGACTGTGTGAAGCTGCCCTAAGACACCAGACTGAAACTCTTTTCGCTCCCAAGAGTCAACAATTAAGATACAATCGGTATCTTAATCAAAGTGTGATGGTGACAACCGCAACTAAAAACCCTATGAATGCTTTTTGGAAACAAATCACCCTACTGAACTTTTCCCCCGCTTCTTGGTCAAAATATAGCTATCTGCATCGTTTCGTCGGCCTTTTTAGTCAATGGCGACAGGGTAGCCGGTTTGTGGAGTGGACAGAACTGATGGGTGCGCTGTTAATCTCTCTTCTTATCGCCACTGCGCCGTTTTTCTCCACCAGTCAAATCGGTTTTTTATTGTTAGCAATAGCGGGTTATTGGCTACTCTTAACCCTTGTGGATGAAGGCAAAATCGGGGTGACACCGATTCACATTTTAGTGCTTTTATACTGGGGAATTGCCACGGTTTCCACGGCTTTTTCTCCCGTTAAAACCGCAGCTTTGGAAGGATTAATTAAATTAACTCTCAATCTCATCTTTTTTGCCTTTACTGCCCGAATTATGCGCTCACCACGCCTAACAAATTGGATTCTGACTACTTTAGTTTTAACCGCTTTAGCAGTCAGCGTTTACGGCATTCGTCAGCAAATTTTTGGTGCGGAACAGTTAGCAACTTGGAACGATCCTACTTCAGAATTAGCGGGAGATACTAGGGTTTATAGTTATCTCGGTAATCCTAATTTATTAGCTAGTTATTTATTCCCTGGTATTGCCTTTAGCGGTGCGGCATTATTTGTGTGGCAGGGATGGCTACCGAAAATTTTAGCGGCTTTATTAACTTTAGCCAATGCCGCTTGTTTATTTTTTACCGAGAGTCGTGGCGGTTGGATTGGTTTGATGGTCTTAGGAATCGTCTTCTTATTGCTATTATTTTATTGGTTCAAAAATTATCTACCGTTATTTTGGCAAATATGGCTTTTACCCTTAATTTTAGGGGGTTTAGCCGTGGTGGTTTTAGGAGCGATTTTATTGGTGGATCCGCTGCGAATTCGGGTGATGAGTATTTTCGCTGGCCGGGAAGATAGTAGTAATAACTTTCGGATTAATGTTTGGGATGCAGTTATCCGCATGATTCAAACTTATCCGCTTTTGGGCATCGGACCGGGTAATGATGCTTTTAAGAAAATTTACCCCCTATTCATGAAGCCAAAATACACGGCTTTAAGTGCCTATTCTGTGCTATTAGAAATTATGGTAGAAACGGGAATTATTGGTTTTACCTGTTTCCTCTGGTTATTAGTTACGACTATCGGTCAAGGCATCCATCAAATTAAACTTTTACGCGATAAAATGGATAGTCAAGGCTTTTGGTTAATCGGGGCAATTGCCGCTATGGCCGGAATTCTTGCCCACGGTTTTTTTGATACGGTTTGGTATCGTCCCCAAGTTAGTACCCTCTGGTGGTTAGTTTTGGGTTTAATTGCTAGTCGTTGTTATTCCCCCGCTAGGGATTTTGAGCGTGGCAATTCTCTCCTCTAGGGGGGCGAAATGGGGGAGCATTGAGGAGTTATTTCAAATTACGGATAGGACTGCTCTGAAGGGTATTTGAAGCTCGTGTAGGCGTAGGCGAGGGGGATTATTAAGAAAAATCACAAACCTCCCATCGTACCATCTCTCGGTGGCCAAAGCAAGAGATAATTAAATTAGATCGTTTCCCAGTTTGTTCTGCGCTTGGCGCGATTTCCTAACTGCAATAACGAGAGTAAATCCCTGTGGCCGTTATAGAGACGAGGGAGGAAAATAATGGATCGTTCTCTTAAGTGGGCCGTTGCGATTGTCATAACTCTAATTCTCGTGCTTTCCCCGGTCTTTTTCCAAGGCTGTGGGGCGACAGAGTGGAACCCGAAAGGAGGGAACGGTCAAGATACAATGCTAACCCTTACTCGCACTGACAACGGCAAATCCATCACCATGCAGGTCAACGACCTGCTGCTACTTTCCCTCGACGAGAATCCCACCACTGGCTTTCAGTGGGCGGTCGATGGTGTCGGGAGCGATTTAGTGGAGCTGCAGGCCTCTGAGTATGTACCTGCCAGGGAGTCGAGAGTCGGCGGGGGCGGTCAGAGAGTCCTGACCTTTAAAGCGCAACGGGCTGGGATAGACCAACTAAAGCTTAAGCTCTGGCGAGAGTGGCAAGGAGAACCGTCAATTGTCGAACGATTTACTGTCACGCTCCAAGTCCGAGAGTAAAGGCTTCTCAGATAGTCAAGGGCTAGTGAGTAACGACTTAGGAGGAAAGGAAAAATGAGTGAAACATTTGTAATTCCCGCAATGGGATGGTTGCCCGACTATCCCGATATTCGTGATGTCACTTTTCAATCTGAACGCGTACCGTCCAAACTGCAAGCTTTGGGACAGCCATCTGTCAAGCAAATGCTGGCCAAAGTGGGAGCAACGACATCTGCCCCAGCAGCGCTGCCAACCAGCGTGGACTTGAGGCCGTGGTGTTCCCCCATCGAGGATCAACAAACTATCGGTTCTTGTACGGCCCACGCCGGTGTCGGACTGGTGGAGTATTTTGAGCGGCGAGCTTTTGGCAAACACCTCGATGCTTCCAGACTCTTCCTCTACAAAGTGACGCGCAACTTGCTCAAATGGACGGGAGATACGGGGGCTTTCTTGCGCTCAACAATGTACGCCCTCACCTTGTTTGGCGTACCACCAGAAGAATACTATCCCTACAATATCGCTGATTTTGACAAAGAGCCGTCGGCATTCTGCTACGCTTTTGGCCAAAGCTATCAGGCGATTTCCTACTACCGCCTCGACCCCCCAGGAACGACACGGAGCAACCTATTAACTCAGATTAAAACCTACTTGGCAAATGGGCTGCCCTCAATGTTTGGCTTTACTGTTTACAGTTCTATCAGTCAGGCCAACACCAATGGCGGTAAGATACCTTATCCGACTCCGGGCGAGAGAGTTCTCGGCGGTCACGCCATTGACGCAGTTGGTTACGACGACAACCTCAAGATCAAGAACACCAATGCGGGTGGCATTGAAACCACCGGTGCCTTGCTGATTCGCAACTCCTGGGGGACTGGCTGGGGAAGCGCTGGCTACGGCTGGCTGCCCTACAAGTACGTCCTCGATGGTCTGGCAACTGATTGGTGGTCGCTAATCAAGAGTGAATGGATCGATACGGGACAGTTCGGATAGGAGACCGATTCGATAAGGTGTGAGGGGCAAAATAAAGGCTTCTGGTGAGTTTTTTCAGAATAGGGGGGACGCTGGGAAAACTCACCGTTTGTTTAATTTTTGGCTCTTCGGTTTGTCTTATGCAACGTACAGGGTTATAAGGAATGAAACTCTTATAGAGAAAGACATTTGGCGATTTTTGTTAATTGGTTTCGATCTAGAGCGAACTAATCAATTAAATCTCTTGCCAGATAAGGATTCAGTCGATTTATGCCCCCATATCGAACCATACTAAGTAACGAAGAACCAATATTTTAAATGCGAGTAAGCATCAAAGCAAGCTGTGATCGGGTGATAATTTTTAGAGATGTCCACTTTTGATTCCACACTGTGAACAAAACATTGTTTTCTCCTGAGAGCAGATTTTCCGTGGACTCACTAAATATTTTTTACCCAAGCCTTTAGTTAGGGTTTGCTGAATAAATCTAAAAACCTTGTTGGATAAGGCTTTTAGACTTTTTTTCCCTGAAAAAGTGCCTACCATTGGAGTGATTGGGGGGAAAATTTAGGGATTTTTTCCCTGAAAATTAGGTAATTGACCACCTG
>NZ_JAQMSY010000164.1:0-8569 GCF_028329095.1 Microcystis sp. CS-574 | reverse complement strand
CCACACCCTACACCCCACACTGTAAGGAACTCCGGGAGGATGATTAAGGTCAACTGGGAACATTGATTTTAAAAAATCGGCGATCATGTTATTCTCTGAGTGTGTTGTGTGAGGAAAGGAATCGGCCATGGTAGCGTCTCTATCGTATCAAAATGGGCAAAAAGCTCGATCGCATCCCCTGTTATCCTTAGGGGGTTTGATCGAATTACCGTCATCACCCCTGTTCGGCACGGACGGAATTCGCGGTCAAGTGGGAGAATTATTAACTGCCCCCCTAGCGCTACAAATCGGATTTTGGGCGGGACAGGTCTTAAAAAATCAAGCTGGTGTCACCAAACCAGTAATTATTGGTCAAGATTCGCGTAATTCCAGTGATATGTTAGCCAATGCTATCACTGCGGGTTTAACTTGGGCGGGAATAGAAGTCTGGCAACTGGGATTATGTCCCACTCCCTGCGTCGCCTATTTAACCAGAGAAAGCGAAGCGATGGGGGGGATCATGATTTCTGCCAGTCATAATCCTCCGGAAGATAACGGCATTAAATTTTTTGACGGCAGCGGTTTAAAATTGTCTGGCAGTTTAGCCGCACAGATAGAAGCGGGTTTAAGGGGCAATTTAGAATTAGCAGATAAACCAGAAAATTGGGGAAAAGCGACTTTTTGTCCCGAATTAATCCAAAAATATTATCAAGCTGTGATTGATTCCGTCGGGACGGATATTAACCTATCGGGATTAAAAATAGTTTTAGATCTAGCTTGGGGGGCAGCCGTTAACCTAGCACCTTTAGTATTCCAAACCTTGGGGGCGGAAGTTATCTGCCTACACGAGCGAGCCGATGGCGATCACATTAACGTTAATTGTGGTTCTACCCATTTAGAAAGCTTACAGGCTGCGGTGATTAATCAGCAAGCGGATTTAGGGTTTGCCTTCGATGGCGATGCTGATCGGGTAATGGCCGTGGATAGTCAGGGTAGAGTAGTAGATGGCGATTATATCCTCTATTTTTGGGGTCGTTCCCTCCTAGAAGCCGGACAGCTACCGGATGGGTTATTAGTAGCAACGGTGATGGCTAATTTAGGCTTTGAACGCGCTTGGCAAAAACTGGGGGGTCAATTCTTGCGGACTGCCGTGGGTGATCAGCACGTTCAGGCGCAAATGTGGGAAACTGGGGCCATGCTAGGGGGCGAACAATCCGGCCATATTCTCTGCCATCATTACGGAGTTTCTGGGGATGGAATGCAAACCGCCCTACATCTAGCGGTTTTAGTGCAGAAATCGAGGGTTTCCTTGGCTAATTTAGTCGATCATAGCTTTGTCACCTATCCGCAGATTTTACGCAATGTGCGGGTGGAAGATAGAGAAGTGCGACGTAATTGGCAGCAATGTGAACCTTTGCGGCGAGAAATCCGCAAAGCTGAGACAGCCATGGCAGAAAAAGGCCGAATTTTGGTGCGAGCTTCCGGGACAGAACCGTTAATTCGGGTAATGGTGGAAGCAGAAACCCTCGAATTAGCCAGTTTTTGGACAGAAAGGCTAGTGGAAGCGGTGCGAAGCTATCTTTTGTAGTCGATCGAGGGGAACAGGGATTATAATGCCCTTAGCCTAGCCTAGCAAGGGATAATTATGACTGGACTAAGTATCGATCGCCAGAAAAAAAAGAATAAACAAGGGGAAACAAAAGCCGATAGTCGCCCGCCTAACATCAAGGAGAAACTTGCCCTGAAAAAAGAAGAAAGGCAAAGGAAACAAAAGTTAACAGGGTTGATTGTTTTTGCCATTTGTGTAGCAATTTTGATCGGATTACCCCTCAGCTTATTGTTTGATCCCAAGATAGGAGCTGTAGTAAGTTTAGCCTTAATTTTAGGAGTTTTCTCCTTTAGCTATCCTCGTACGGCTCTTTGGACATTTATTATCTATGTCCCCTTCACTGGCACTATCGTCTATTGGTTGGGGGGTATTCCAATCCTCCAGCTAAGTAAAGATATCTTTTATCTACCCGCTTTAATCGCCTTAGTTTTAGAATGTCGAAAAAAGCGATTACCGATTATTGTCCCGAAACAATTGGGTACAACCCTATTATTAATCTTTGTTTTCTGTGTAGTCTGTCTATTAGCCGTCAATTTACAGAGACAATTTCTGCCTACTTGCGATTCCGTGGCTGGGATGAGTATCTTTAGGGATGGCCGTTTGGTCGGACTTCCCTGTCGGGAAAGTGAGACTTTTCTGCAAGGAGTATTAGGGTTTAAAGTTTTGCTAGGTTATGTCCCCTTGATCTTCTGCACTTATTACTTAATCAAAGACAAACCCACCCTATTATTTTTTGGTCGTCTTTTAGTGACTTTAGTGATTATTTGTTGTGTACTAGGGCTAACGCAATACTGGATGCTGAAAACCGGTCGTTGTGCAGGAACTAGAGGCTACGTGGGTGATTTACTATTCAAAGCCACCTTAGAGGCAAGGTGTTTGGTTGGTGGGTCATTAATATATAGTCCGGAAGTAAATATGATCCGCCTACCGGGTACTTTTGTTTCTCCCTGGCACTGGGCTTGGTTTTTGGTCTCTAGTGCCGTAATTTGTTATGCCAGTGCCTTTAGTGAAATTTCTCAAAAATGGCGACTAGCAGCCCTAGTGGGTTTAACCCTAGTTCTTATTAATGCAGTGGTCTCCGGGCAAAGATTAGCTTTCTTTGCTGTACCGATGATTGTCGGTCTGATGACAATTCTTACAGGACAAATCGCTAACTTAAAAAGATTTTTGCCGATCATTTTTTCCGTCGCTTTACTCCTAGCTGTCGGTTTTTCTTTCCTTAACCCCGATTTTATCCAACAACGCTACGATAGTGCCGTCGCCCGTTGGCAAAACAGTCCCCCCACCGCTTTTATTCAAGAACAGTTGGATTTTGCTATCCGTAATCAGGGCGGTATTTTAGGTCGTGGACTCGGTGTGGCCACATCTTCTGCTAGGTTTTTCGGTTATATTTCTTTCGTGGAAACCTTTCACAGTAAAATTTTATTCGAGTTGGGATACATTGGTTTTGCCTTGTACATGATATTCATAACCCATCTAGTTTATCTGGCCTTCCGCACCTATCTTTCCCTCAAAGATCCCACTCTGCGGGGTTTTGCCGGTAGTTATTGGGTTTTGCTGCTCTTTGTTGCCTATCTTCCCTATTGGTATGCCCTCGATACGGATCCTGTGGGCGTTTATTACTGGATATTTGCGGGCGTAATTTTTAAATTACCCGTGATCGAAAAACAGGAAAAAGAAGCCAAAATTTTGGCGGGGGAAACTGAAACAAAATCCTCCAAAAAGGGCTTAAATTTTAAACGCAAAGGTGTTTCTTTAGCTTAAAATTACTATAAGCTATCAGCCCTTTCAGTAATCAGTTATCAGTGATCACTGATTACTGATTACTGCTATGAATTTTCCCTCGATTTCTGTCATCATACCCACCTATCGACGCGAAGAGCCTCTTAAAGATACTCTCGATGACCTGCTCAAACAAGATTATCCCGATTTTGAGGTATTGGTTATCGACCAAACCGCTACCCACAGCCCCGAAATACAATCCTATCTAGAAAATCTGGCTAATCAGCACAAAATTAGCTGGTATCGGCTGGATTGGGCGAGTTTACCCGGTGCCAGAAATTATGGAGTCCGTCGCACCCGGGGCGATATCGTTCTTTTTATCGATGATGATGTGCGGCTACCGGATAATTATCTCAAAGCACATGGTGAGAATTTTGTCAAGAACCCTGAGATAGGTGTAGTAGCCGGTCGGGTATTCGATCGCATGAAATTGGGTGACTCCCAAAAAATGGTGACAGATACTGGCAAACCCTACGAAATCGACTTTTTACCCCCCCAAGCCATGGATCCCGGCATTGCTTGGTATTACATCGATCTTGTCCACACCACTAAACCCCAGCAGGTAATCTCGGCCCGGGGCTGTAATATGTCTTTCCGGAAGGATATATTTACGAAATACGGCATTTGGTTCGATGAACGCTTTCGTGGCAGTGCCGTGCGCGAGGAATCGGATTTTTGCTTAAGGTTACGCCAGACTCTCTATCATGTCTGGTACGATCCCACCGCTTATCTGGTTCATTTAGGGGAAGAAACTGGCGGCTGTCATGATATTAGCACTCGTTCTCTGAGTTATCAGACGACTTTTTATCATAATCACTTTCTGATGGCTCTGAAAAATCTCACTCCCGCGCAACAATTGCGACTCTATGCTAAATTATTTGACTGTCACGTTCTTGGCAATCCTCCCTGTAATAAGGGTGGTTCCCCGATTAAAATTCTTTCTAGGGGAATTTTTTATGGTTTAGGTTTTCTGGATGCTCTGAAAACCCAAGTTAAGTCCCTCTGGAATGATGGCCAAATTTATACAAAACTAGATAATCTATGAGAATTTTAGTCGCTAGTCATACATATATAGTTGATCTCAACTGTGAGAAACTGCGCTCCCTGACAAGATTAAATCCCAATATTGAAGTTACTATTGTTGTTCCCCAACGTTGGCAACCGGGAGGAGTCCAAAATAAAATCATTGAAAGTCAACCGAAAATAGCCAATAATTTCCGAGTTATTCCTATATCTAATTTTAGCCAGAATAACCAAGCTTTATTAACTTTTGGTATTGATATAATTTCTTTATTGCAAAAATTTAGACCAGATATTATTCAAGTGGAACAGGGTTCTAAATCTCTCGGTTATGCACAATTTATTACTCTGAATCGTCTCTTAAATCTCCGGGCTAAAAATGTATTTTTTACTTGGTGGAATCTTCCCTATACTCCTAAATTTCCCATCTCTTGGTTAGAAGCTTATAACCTGAAAAATACCGATGGTTTAATTGCCGGTAATCAGGACGGGGTAGATGTTTTAAAAGAACGGGGTTACAGGGGTAAATACACCGTTTTACCGCAATTAGGAGTGGATGAAGTCCTTTTTTCCCCTGGCAAGCAACCCGATTTAGCCCGATCTTTAGGCATTGAAAGCGATGAATTTGTGATTGGTTTTATCGGTCGTTTTGTGGAAGAAAAAGGCATTCTAACCTTGATTAAAGCTGTAAATAAATTAACAGGTAAGTGGAAGTTATTACTGTTAGGTCGGGGCATCCTGAAAGATAAAATAGTCAGGGAAGCTACAGCCGCAGGAATAAGCGATCGCTTGATGATAGTGGAAAGTGTTCCCCACGATCAAGTAGTTAATTATATTAACCTGATGAACACTTTAGTTTTGCCTTCAGAAATCACCTATCGGGTCAAAACTTTAACGGCCGTCGGTTGGAAAGAACAATTCGGTCATGTTTTAATTGAAGCTATGGCCTGTCAGGTTCCTGTTATTGGTTCCGATTCAGGAGAAATTCCCTTTGTTATTGCTGATACGGGGTTAATTTTTCCCGAAAAAGATGGGGAAGCACTAGCTAAATCTATACAAACTCTCTTAGATAATCCCAGCTTCGCTCAAGAATTAGGCCAGAGAGGTTATCAGAGAGTAATGACCAATTATACTAATAAAGCCCTCGCTCAAAAACAATTGGATTTCTATCAACAATTACTCCCTCGGTGATCGGGTGTGGGGTGTGGGGTGTGGGGAGAAAAAAGCTGATAACTGATAACTGGTAACTGATAACTGATAACTGGTTATGAACCATTCTTGATACCCCCTAGTCTAAAGGGACAAGTAGCTAGGGGTGAGGGGAATGATCGAGGTGATAACCGAGAAGCAAACAAGTGTGAGCGATCGAGAGTTAGTTTTAAAATGTCAAAGGGGTGATCGGGGTGCTTTTCGTCACCTTTACCGTCTTTATCAACCAAAAATCCGCTCTACTCTCTATCAACTCTGTGGACAGGAATTCCTAGAGGATTTTGTCCAAGAGGTATTTTTAAGAGTGTGGCACGGGTTGCCGAAATTGCGTTCACCTGAATACTTTTCCACTTGGGTTTATCGGATTACTTGCAATGTGGCGATCGATGGTCGGCGACAATTAGCCAAAAGACAAATGAGGATCGCCAAAAGCACTGATCAGGAAAACCCCCTTGATAGCGAATCCCGTCCCCAAGATAGTCCCGATTTGATGCAATTGCATTATGAGGAGGTGGTCCGACAAGGGTTAGAAATTCTCAGTTTAGAACATCGCGCTGTCCTTGTCCTTCACGATCTAGAGGACTTACCCCAAAAGGAAATCGCCGAAATCTTAGAAATTCCCCTCGGTACGGTGAAATCACGTCTTCATTATGCGCGTAAAATCATGGGCCAATTTTTGCAAAAACAAGGAGTTCTCTAATGTCCCCAGAAGATGACAAAGTGGTTAATTTTCTGCGTCGCTATCGTCCATCGCTGCCACCTCGACCGATAGATGAAGAAAAACAGTTAATGCAAATGATTAGGGAAGAAAAGCCAGTAAATTTCCCAAAATTGCCGCCTTTATTGGGGTGGATAACTGGTATTACTGCCTTATCTGTGCTGATTTTTGCTTCCTATCGTTGGTCCGATCCTCATCCACAACTGGGCCAAATTTCTGACGAGCAGTTAGAAGCTTTTTTAGTGGACAGTTGGAACCATAGCATCGCTCCACCGATTGCTGCTCCTAGCGTTTATAGTTCGCCTTGGATGAGCTTAAACGAGCCTCAACTCACCTATTCTACCTATAATCCTTAATTTCTTTGTCAAGGTCAATTATGTACTTTTCTACTGTCTCGATTCTCGGCACAACCATGGCTTTAACTCTGGCCGCTAACCTAGTCCCCACTGCCACTGTGCTATCCTATCCCCAAGATGGTCTATTTATTGCTCAAACTAGCTCTCCCCAACCTCCTGAAAATCGTCCCCGTGGGATGGATAATTCTAGAGAAAGACTAATTGAACAATTGAACCTTACCGATGAGCAAAAGTCGAAAGTTGCCGCTATTCGTCAGAAATATCAGGAAAAAACCAAACAGTTGCGAGAAACCCTGAGAAGCAACGAACAAGAATTAAATAGTTTATTATCGAATAATGCCTCCGATCGAGATATTCGTGCTAAACATCAGCAAATCTCTCGGAATCGCCAAGAAATGAGTAACCTGCAATTTGAAAGTTTTTTAGAAATTCGTCAAGTCTTAACTCCCGCTCAAAGAAAGGAATTTTCCCAGTTAATGCAGGAACGTCGCGCTAATTCCCGCAATCGCGGACGACAATAATTCCCATCAGTGCGGATTAAGATCGAGTTTGATGGCGATACATTAGAAAAACGCAAAGGATGGGCAAGTAACCCATCCTCAACTTATCATTTACTAATAAATTATCGTTTCCAAGTGACTTTTGGTAGGATATGATTCATATCTACCCGATTTTTATACTTGGTGGCGAAGTTTAGGAGGGAATCAAGGAGAGAATCGGAGAGATAGTGAGGTTGTAGGCCTAGATCGAGTAATTTTGTGTTCTTAGCGTTAAAATAATGTTCCTCTAACTCGATGCGCGGGTTGTCAAGATTGTTAATCTCCACATTTAACCCTAACGCAGAACCAGCTTTTTTCACCATCAGTGCCAAGTCACCGACGCTAAACAGTTCGGTAAATTGGTTAAAAACGCGGAATTCCCCGGATTGAGCAGGATTGGCGATCGCTAATTCCAAACAACCCACGGTATCGCGGATATCTAAAAATCCTCGCGTTTGACCACCTTTACCGTACACTGTTAGGGGATGACCGATCGCTGCTTGAATACAAAAACGGTTTAAAGCAGTACCAAAAACCCCATCGTAATCAAGACGGTTAATTAACATCTCATCCATTCCCGTTTCTTCGGTGAGGACTCCATAAACCACCCCTTGATTGAGATCTGTGGCTTTTAAACCCCACATCCGACAGGCAAAATGGATATTATGGCTATCGTGGACTTTGCTGAGATGGTACATACTGCCGGGCTGTTTGGGATAGGGTAAAGTATCCTTACGACCGTTATGTTCGATCGTGATGTAGCCTTCTTCAATATCTATATTCGGTGTGCCATACTCACCCATGGTTCCCAGTTTTACTAGGTGCGCTTCGGGAAATTCCTCTTTCATCGCGTAGAGGATGTTTAAATTGCCAACCACGTTGTTAACTTGGGTTAAAACCGCGTGTTCGCGATCGATCATGGAGAAGGGTGCAGATCTCTGTTCTCCGAAGTGAACAATGGTGTCTGGTTGAAACTGTCGCAGGGATTGAATCAGAAAGTCGTAGTTATTAATATCTCCGACAAAAAGATCGATCGATTTTCCCGTCAGATCTTGCCAGCGTTGAATCCGATGAGATATGGGTGCGATCGGTGTTAAGGTATCGCAGCCTAATTGTAAGTCCCAATAGCGACGAACTAAACTATCAAGTATGCCTACTTCGTAACCTCTATTTGATAGATGGAGTGCCGTTGCCCAACCACAATAGCCGTCTCCGCCAATAACCAAAACTCTCATACAATATCTGTAAAGTTTATATACTCGTCTTTGGTAACTCTAGCAGTTTTGTGTCACGCTTTACCAGCTTAATCCCCCTGAACATAGTGAGGTGTGGGGTGATGGGGTGTAGGGTGTAGGGT